>JBEIFV010000086.1:0-24831 GCA_040382235.1 Burkholderiales bacterium | reverse complement strand
TGGCGATGTTCGGCTCGCCCGTGCCTTACCCGGACCACGCGCGGCGTGCAGTGCGTGCCGCGTTGGGCATGCTGGCCGCCGCTGATGAGTTCAAGAACTGGATGCACGAGCGCTTTGGCGACCGCGGTCTGCCGGAATTCGCCATCGGTATCGGGCTGCATACCGGGCTTGTGATTTCGGGTGATATCGGTACCGAGAAACGCCGCGAGTACACCATCATCGGCGATACGGTGAACACCGCATCGCGCCTGGAGGGGGCAACCAAGGGCCTGGGCTGGCGAATCGTTGCCAGCCGTGCCACCGTCGAAGCGGCGGGCGCGGGCGTCATTGCCGGCCGGCACGACAGCATCGCGGTCAAGGGGCGCAGGGCGGCGGTGGATGTGGTCGAGGTGCTGGGTGATGAAGGCCCGGGAAATCGTTAAAGGTAGTGATACAAGCGGGATTTGAGCCCGCTGGCGCCCGCTTGCATGACATTTTGCCTTGAGGTCTGGCGGCTTTGCGCGCAAGATTCGCTGGTGCGCTGCATCATGGCAATGCGGATATTCGCAAGCTACGAATCTGAGGAGAATTCAAATGACACTTTTTAGACTTGCGCGACTTGTTCGATGGTCCGGCTTGTTGCTAGGTCTTGGGTTCGCAAGTGCCACCTGGTCGGCAGCCGACGTCGGCTTGATCAACCAGATGCAGGGTGAGGTCATGTACCAGGGTGGCAGTGCCGCCACGCGGGCTACACCCTTCATGAAGGTGCGCGATGGCGATCGCTTCACTGTGGCCGAGGGCGCTCTGTTGCGGGTGGTGTATTTCGACGGTGGCCGTCAGGAAACCTGGAAGGGGCCGGCGATGTTCAAGGCTGGTTCAAAGCAGGGTGAGGCCACCGCCGGCCGGCCGGAGATTTCCCAGGTGCCGGGCAGTGCGCCGGCCAAACTGGCGCAGACTGCCGAAGTGATACAGATCGCCAAACTGGGACGCGCGGGTGGTGTGACAGTGCGCGGCGTCAAGACCCAGCAACTGAGTGCCAGCCAGAGCGCTGAAGTGGCTGCGGCGAAGAAGACCTATGAATCCTGGCGTGCTACTGCTGCGGCCGATGACATCACGCCCGAGCTTTTTCTCTACACCGTGCTCGACAGCCACATGATGTACGACGATATGAAAGCGGTGGTGAAGTCCATGCAGGAACGTCAGCCGGGTAGCCAGGAGGTGAAGGAGCTGGCTGCATGGGTCAGCGGCAGATAGCGCACGGCTCGGCGCCCCGAAAGGCGGCACAGAAGGCCCGCATGCGTTTCGCGTGCGGGCTTTTTCCTGTGTTGTTCGTCCCGATGGCCAGGATGCGGAAACCGCGCTGGCCTCGCCAGGCAGAGCATGCGTGGCAGCTATAATCTTGAAGCTTTGTCCGTGCTTGCAATCGTCTATCCGGAGAGTCACATGCTGGGTCTCATGCAGAGCCAACCGCTGCTCATTTCCACCGTCATCGAACATGCAGCGCGGCATCATGCTGATAGCGAAGTCGTGTCGCGTACCGTCGAAGGTGGCATGCATCGCTATACCTATGCCGATGCCAACCGGCGTGCCAAGCGTGCCGCCAACGCGCTGCGCGCGCTGGGCTTAGGTCTCGGTGATCGTGTCGGCACCCTGGCATGGAACGGCTATCGACATTTCGAGTTGTACTACGGCATATCAGGCATCGGTGCGGTGATGCATACCATCAATCCCCGCCTTTTCCCGGAACAGATCGCCTGGATCGTCAATCACGCTGAAGATCGGGTTCTGTTCTTCGACTTGACCTTTCTGCCTCTGGTGGAAAGCATCGCCGGGCACCTGAAGACTTGCAAAGCCATGGTGCTGATGACCGATCGTTCACACATGCCCCGCGACTCAAGGTTGGCGGGCCTGCTGTGCTATGAAGACCTCCTGAACGCGTCCTCCGATCAACTCGCATGGCCTGGCTTCGACGAGAACACCGCCTCGTCGCTGTGCTACACATCGGGCACCACCGGCAATCCCAAGGGGGCTCTCTACAGCCATCGTTCGACCATGTTGCACGCCTACGCGTCGGCGTTGCCGGACAGTCTCAATTGCTCGGCACGCGACTGCATATTGCCGGTGGTGCCGATGTTTCATGTCAATTCCTGGGGCCTGGCTTATGCCTGCCCGCTGGTCGGTGCGAAACTGGTATTGCCGGGGCCGCACCTTGATGGCAAGAGCGTTTTCGAGCTGTTTGAGACCGAGAAAGTGAGTATGTCTGCGGGCGTGCCCACGGTCTGGCTGGGATTGCTTGCGCATCTCAAGCAGAACGGGCTGAAGTTCTCGAGTTTGAAGACTACCGTGATCGGCGGCTCCTCATGCCCGCCAGCGATGATCAAGACCTTCCAGGAAGATTACGGGGTCAAGGTGCTGCATGCCTGGGGCATGACCGAAATGTCGCCACTGGGCACGGTGTGCAACCTGAAGACCAAGCATCTGTCGCAATCGCCCGAAGAGCAATTCAAGGTGGAAATCACCCAGGGTCGCGCGGTGTTCGGCGTGGACATGAAGATCGTCGGCGGCGACGGCGCAGAACTGCCGTGGGACGGCAAGGCCTTCGGGGATCTGCTGGTCAGGGGGCCATGGGTGGTGCGTGGCTACTACAAGGGCGAGGGCGGCGATCCGCTTGTCGACGGCTGGTTTCCAACCGGCGACGTGGCATCGATCAGCCCCGATGGTTACATGCAGATCACCGATCGCAGCAAGGACGTGATCAAGTCCGGCGGCGAGTGGATCAGTTCGATCGATCTGGAGAATATCGCTGTCGCACACCCGGCGGTACTACAGGCTGCGGTGATCGGTATCGCGCACCCGAAATGGGACGAGCGGCCCCTGCTGGTGGTGGTCAGGAAGCCGGGTACGGATGTGTCGCGCGAGGAATTGCTGCAGTTCTTCGAAGGCAAGATCGCCAAATGGTGGCTGCCGGACGATGTTGCCTTCGTCGACGCGATTCCGCTCGGGGCCACCGGCAAAATGCTCAAGGTCAAGTTGCGCGAACAGTTTCGCGAACACCGTCCGCCGACTGCTTAGCTGATGCAATTGCAGCGGATGCCTGTTTGACCGGCGCGCACACGGGGCGGCGATGCTGAGGGGGGCATCCGATGCCCGGGCGCGGACTCTCGCCACCGCGGGCATGGTGGTTACGGTGTTGCTGTGGGGTACCCAGTTACCACTGTCCCAGCACGTGCTGCAGACCATGGACCACTATTACTTCGGCGTGCTGCGCTACGCCATCGGTGCATTGCTGTTTGCCTTGACCCTATGGTGGCGCGAAGGAGCGGCGGCATTTTCCACCGAAGGGCGCGGCATCTCTTTGTTGCTGCACGGCTGCGCCGGCTTCATGGTGTTCGGATTGATCGTGTTCTGGGCCTTGTACTACACCAGTCCGGGACATATTTCGGTGATCATGGCGCTGCAGCCGATGTTGACCGCCTTTTGGTTCTGGATCAGCCGCGGCACCCGCCCGGCCACCCACACCATGGCCTGCATCCTGGTCGCCTTCGGTGGCCTGGCGCTGGTGATCACTCGTGGCGACTTCACCCAGGCGCTGAGCGGGGGCTCTCTGATCGGCGACGCGATGGCTTTTGTCGGCGCCCTGGGCTGGATCGTTTACACACTGGGAGCGCAGCGCTTTGCGACCTGGTCGCCGCTGCGCTACACCACGCTAGCCTGTCTGGCCGGTACGGCCGGCATCTGCATTTTGACCGCCATCCTTACGCCGTTCGGGATTGCGCAGATGCCCGAGTCGGCGACGGTGTTGACGCAATTGCCGGCGATTGTGTACATCGGTGTGTTTCCGTTCTATGTGGCGATTTTCCTGTTTGCCATCGCCGTCGCTCGGCTCGGCGCGGTCAACACCCTGCTGATCGCCAACGCCACTCCGGTGGCGGTGTTCGCGGTCGACGCGCTGCGTGGGCACATGCCGCTGCCGGTTGAATGGGTTGGCGCCGGTGTGGTGATCGGCGCCTTGGTGGCAAACAACCTGCTGGAACGCCGGCAGGCCGCTAGCGCCGAGAGTCGTGGCGCAGGCTCAGGAGCCCGTTGACCAGCAGAGCGCCAATGATCATGGCGCCCCCGATGAGGGCCGCCGTGCCCGGCGTTTCACCGAGGCCCAGCCATACCCAGAGCGGCGCAAGAATGGTTTCGAGCAAGGCCAGAAGGCCCATTTCGGCGGCGCGCAAATGCGGTACCGCAAGCGTCATCAGCAGGCAGCCCAGACCCAGCTGGATACAGCCCATGAAGGCCAGCAACAGCATGTCGGGCGTGCTGGCTGCCAGGCTTGGCGCCAACAACGCTGCCGGCGCGGCTGCGATCAGGCCACCGACCAGTATGGTCGGCAGCAGGTTGGGCGGCGCGCCAGCGCTGCCGCGCACCCTCCGCACCGCGAGTATCTGGCAGGCGTAGGCGAGCGGTATGCAGAGGGCGAACAGGTTTCCGATCATGTGTGCACGCCCGGACTGCTCGCCGAAGCCATCGCCGAACATCACGCCGATGCCGGCAAGCGCCACGCCGATCGCGATCCAGGTGGTCCACGCCACACGCTCACCGAGGACCAGGCGCCCGGCCGCCGCGGTCACCAGGGGCGAGATGCTCATCAGCACGAAGGTGTGTGCAGTCGAGGTATTGCGTAGTGCAAGTATGAAAAAATAAATTTGCGCGGCAAGGCATAGCGCGGCCACGCAGCCGGCCGGGCCGATCCCGCGTATTTCGGTCAGCATGGTGCGACGATGCAGAAGCAGCAGCACCACCGCCACGAACAGGGCCATGAAGATCGAGCGCCAAAACACGATTGCCCAGGCATCCTGCAGAGTCAGCGAGCGCACGACCAGGCCACCCATGCTCCAGCACAGGCCAGCGCCGATCATGAGGATCAAGCCGCGGCGCCGGTTCGGCTCTGACCGGCTCAGCATGGTGCGCAAGTTGCAAACCGGCAGCGGTGCACGGATTCGACCTGTGGGCATGGAGGGCCGATAATTGAGGCTGAATTCACGCAAGGGGGGAAGCGATCATGAACCAGACTACCAAGCAGCGAATCACCGCGGCCGCGCGCTGGCTCGACGGCGAGCGCGCGCAGCGCCGAACTTTCTCTCCGCTTGCCGGCGACGCAATGCCGGCATCGGTTGGCGAGGCCTACGATGTGCAGGAAGCGCTGGTGGCCCTGCGCTGCGCGGCCGGGCGCGGGCCGCGCGTCGGACACAAGATCGCGTTGACCACGCCGGCCATGCGCGCGTTCGTCGGCTACGGCGACTCGATCGCCGGCCAGGTGCTGGCGAGCGCCGTGCAGCGCTCGCCTGCCAGCATCAGCGCGAGCGCGGGCGTGCATATGGGCTTCGAATGTGAGCTCGCCTTTCTGATTGGCAGCGATACTCGTGCCGATGCGCCGCCGGCTACTCGCGAGGAAATTGCGGCGCACATTGGCGGGGTATGCGCGGCGTTTGAACTGATCGACGATCGCGGCGCAGACTACAGCCGCTTTGGCAAGGACGAGGGCGCGACCATGCTGTCGCTGGCTGCCGACAACGCATGGAACCATGGCGTGGTGTTGGGCGACTGGAAAACCGATTGGCAAGGGCTTGACCTGGCCACGGTGCGCGGTGTGGCCACTGTCAATGGCGTGGAGGCTGGGGCAGGTCATGGGCGCGATGTGCTCGGGCATCCGCTGGATGCGATGCTGTGGATAGTGCGGCACCTGCAGACGCGCGGCCAGGGCTTGCGGGCTGGCGAGTTCGTGACCACCGGCAGCCTGGTGACGACGCGCTTTCCGCAGGTAGGGGACCGCGTGTTGTTTGTGGTCGATGGTGTGGGCGAAGTACGGATGGAGATAAGCGCCTGAGCTTTCAAGGTAGAGGCTGAGGCGCGCTCAAGCCGAGTTTCTGCGCCCACGGCAGAAGCATCGGCATGATCGACGGATGCAACAGCAGGCCATGGGCGATTTGCTCGGCCCGCCGCGCCTGCGCGCGTTCCCCAGGCAGACGTACCGCTTGGCCGGCGACGCGTGGCGTCGAGGCATGGCAGGCGGCCGCCACGAAGTCGATTTGTCGCGTTGCCCCTTCGAGGCCGCCGAATGCCTCCGGGTCGAGCAATTGCACGAACACGGTCGCGCCCCAGCCATCCTTGGGGTCGGCGCGGCCGTGGGCCGCAAGGCCACCGGTGAGCGTTTCCACCAGCAGCGTCAGGCCGTAGCCCTTGTGACCGGCATCCGTGCCGCCGAGCAACTGGATGGTTCCGCCGCCGCCAGGCAGGCCGAACTTGGGGTCATCGGTGGGATCACCCTTGTCATCGAGCAGCCACTTCCCCGGAAAGCGCTTGCCTTCCTTGGCCAGCCGGCCACTCATGCCGTTGGTGGTGATCGAACACGATACATCCACCAGGATGGGCTCCCCGCTGGTGGGAATGCCGAAGGCCATCGGGTTGGGCGTGAATACCGGGTCGCGTCCGCCATAGGGCGCAACGCTGGCGCTGTTGCGATCGCTGCAGTAAAGCAGCATCAGGAGTCCCTGGTCGGTGGCGCGCTTGAGGTAGGCAGCCAGCGCGGCGATGTGGTGCGAGCGGCGTATCACCACTGTGCCGGTGCCGTAGGTACGCGCCATGGCGGCGCAGGCTTCCAGAGCCTGTACCACCAGCCACGGGCCGGGCAGGCGCAAGCCATCCCACACCTGCGTGGCAGGGCGCTGGTTGATCACCACTGGTGCACCGCTTTTGGTCATCGCGCCGGCTTCAAGTTCGCCCAGGTAGGGGCCGAGCAGCGCCAGGCCATGCGTGTCGTGTCCCAGCAGATCGCCCTCAACCAGTACCTCGGCTACCGTGGTGGCCTTGTCGGCATCCATTCCGGCGGCCGTGAGCAGGGTATGGGCGTGGGTTGTCAGTGCGGTGGCGGCGTAGCGTGGCTGCATTGATACTGTCTCCAAAAAAACGCGCGGCTGGTTTGCAATAATCGGCCCTACGGTCGATAATGCGGGGCGATTGTAACCGGCTGGACAGGTGGCCAAAAAGCCTGCAAGGCGCGCAAAAATCGCAGCGGCGTGTTCGAAATCCGATCCCCTTTTCCTGCTCAAGCGGCTTCTTCAGTGACCCTCGTTTCGTTTGCGCATGCAGGTATCAAGCTGACGGGCGGGCCGATAGCCGCGTATCTTGCGGCGGCAAAATGGCGCCTCGACGGCGGTGCTGGCGCGAGCGTGGGCACCTTGACCTGCGCGAACTACAAGCGTCTTCTTCACCGCCTGCCGGTCGATCGATCCGGCGCAGAAGGCTGGAGCCAAACATGAGTTCTCCGCAATTCCGCATCAATCACGAAGTCGTCGAGACACCACCGCGGCCATCGGCCACCGTCCTCTTGCTGCGGGACGGCACCGATGGCCTGGAGCTTCTGATGCAAAGGCGTCACGACGATTCCGAGGTCCTGGGCGGCGCTTACGTTTTTCCGGGAGGCAAGGTCGACCGTGCCGACAGCGATGAAGACATGCTGGCGCGCATCGATTGCGACTGCGACGCATTGCACGCGGCGCTCGGCGATCCCGGGCTCGAAGTGCGGGCCGCGGCCGCATGCTTTGTCGCGGCCGCGCGTGAAACCTTTGAGGAGGCCGGCTTGCTCCTGGCGACGCTCAAGGACGGGGCGCCGGCAGGTGCCGAGTATGCCGAAGAGGCGACCCGTCGCGTGCGCGCCGGCTTTTCCTTCATCGAGGTGCTTGAGGAACTCGACTTGCGCTTGAGCGTCAGTGTTCTCAAGCCATGGTCACGCTGGGTCACGCCGAAAATGCCGTCGTTGGCCAGAAAGCGCTTCGACTCGCGCTTCTTCCTGGCGCGGGCGCCGCAAGACCAGATCGCGCGACACGACAATCACGAGGCTACAGAAAGCGTGTGGCTGAGTCCGCGCGAAGCATTGCAGCGTTTTCGATCGCGCGAGATCATGCTGGCGGCGCCGCAGATGATGAGTCTTCTGGAATTGGCGACCTACCCGAGCGTCGCGGTGGCGATGCACCGGGATTCCGGCATGTGGCCGCGCTTGATCGACCCGCAGCCGTTCGAGCAGGAAGGCACGCGGGTGGTGGCATACCCCGGTGACGCCGCGCATTCCAATCCGACCCGCGTCATGCCCGGACCCAGCCGCCTGATCTTTCGCGATGGCCGCTTCGAACCCGTCGAGGGCATCGACAGTTTGTTCGCCGATCTTTGACGATGGCGCAGGCCACGCCGGTGCAGCGTTGCGGCTGGGTCTCCGATGATCCGCTTTACCTGCGCTATCACGATCATGAGTGGGGTGTGCCCTCGCATGACGAAACGCATTTGTTCGAAATGCTGATCCTCGAAGGAGCTCAGGCCGGCCTGTCGTGGATCACCATTTTGAAGAAGCGCGAAAACTACCGTGCGGCCTTCGCCGGCTTCGACGCCGATCGCGTCGCCCGGTTCGGCGTCGCCAGAATCGAGAAGCTGCTTGCCGATCCCGGCATCGTACGCAACCGTGCCAAGGTCAATGCCGCTGTGATCAACGCGAAAGCCGTGCGCCGCATCCGTGACGAGCACGGCTCGCTGGGGGTTTTTTTGTGGCGCTTCGCGGGCGCTACGCCAATCACCAATCGCTGGCGTTCGTACCGCGACGCGCCGGTGGCGACCCCGCAGTCGACGGCCATGAGCAAGGCCTTGCTGGGCTATGGTTGCAAGTTCGTCGGCCCGACCATTTGCCAGTCCTTGATGCAGGCCACCGGCATGTTCAACGACCATGAGGTCGGCTGTTTTCGCCACGCGCAGGTGAAGCCCGGGGAGGGTTGATGCAATTCGGACCGGACGCGAACAAGGAAATCGCGCTGCCACGCGATGCCGCCACCGTGCTGCTGTTGCGCAGCGCGCCCGCCGGCTTTGAGGTTTTCATGGTCAAGCGCAGCGGCCTGTCCGACGTGCTGGGCGAAGCGCATGTATTTCCCGGCGGCAAGGTCGACCTGAGCGATAGTTCGGCGGCAATGCTGGCGCGCGTGCAGGGCATCGAGACGCTCGATGTCGCCGCATTGGGCGAAGCGCTGCCGCGAGAGCGGGCGGCCGGCATGTTCGTGGCCGCGGCGCGTGAAACCTTTGAGGAAGCCGGTGTCCTGTTGGCGCATGGCATGACCGGCGATCTCAAGGCCGCGCGCGAGCGCCTCAATTCCAAGGAACCGCTCGACCACGTGCTGGCTTCTATCGATGCCATGCTCGACGCCGCGGCGCTGGTGCCCTGGGTGCGCTGGGTCACTCCGGCGATTCTCGCCAAGCGCTTTGACGCGCGGTTTTTTCTGGCGCTGGCGCCACCGGAGCAGGCGGCGGTGCATGATGACCATGAAGCCACGCACAGCGAGTGGTTGCGCCCGCGCGCGGCGCTTGCGCGCTGGGAAACAGGCAGCATCAAGCTGGCACCACCCACCTACATGAGCCTGCAGCACCTGGCCATGTACGACGGGGTGGAAAACCTGCTTGCCGATGCACGCTCGCGGCGACCACCGGTGTTGCAGCCGGTGACCTTTGAAGAGGATGGCGTGCGCTGTCTGGCCTTGCCTGGGGATACGGAGCATCCGCAGCCGCAGCGGGCGATTCCCGGTCCGACGCGGCTTGCCTGGGACGGCGCGAAGTACGCCCCGACGAAATGACGCGCTACCCGATTGGCGCAAGACGCTTTTGTTGAGGAGACCCGCTTGCGTTCAAACCCTGTGAAGGAAGCCCGCGCCGCTGGCGGCCGCGGGTTCGGCGCCATGGTTTTCGAGATGTTCAGTCCCGGCTTGCCGCAGATCTGCCGCAATGCCGGCGCCGACTATGTGCTGTACGACATGGAGCATTCCGGGCTGGAGTTCGAGACGCTCAAGACCCAGTTCGCGCTGTGCCGCGGCCTGGGCATCGTGCCGATGGTGCGGGTGCCGCGCGGCGAATACCATTTCATCGCGCGCGCGCTGGACATCGGCGCGCTCGGCATCATGGTGCCGATGGTCGGCAGCGCCGAAGAGGCCGCGCACATTGTTTCCTGCACGCGCTATCCGCCATTGGGCCGGCGCGGCGCCGCTTTTGGTTTCGCGCATGACGACTATCAGGGTGGCGATGTCGCGTCCAAGATCGCGGCCCTGCACGCTCGCACCATGGTGATCGCGCAAATCGAGACGGTCGAAGGCTTGGCCGAAGTTGAAGCCATCGCGGCCGTGGCCGGCATCGATGCACTATGGCTTGGCCACTTCGATCTGACCAATTTCATGGGCATACCCGGGCAGTTCGCGCACCCGGATTACCTGGCCGCCGTGCGGCACATCGCGCGTGCGTGCGCCAGCCACGGCAAAAGCGCTGCCTACCTGGCCACCGACGCCGACCTGGCACGCGAATACCTGGGCCATGGCTACCGGTTGCTGGCCTACGGCATAGACCAGCTGATGTTGCAGGCCGCGCTGGCACAGGGCATCGCGGCGATGCGCGATTTTCCGGAGGCTACGAAATGAGCAGGCGATTCAAGGTGGGGATTACGCGCGACATTCTCGACTCGCGCGGCGAGCCGGCGTTCGGACGCGCGGCGCTGAAAATTCTGGCTGACGCGCCGGCCGTCGATTGGGAGTACTTGCCGCAGAAACTTGCGCAACTCGGGCCTGAACATTTCGCTGCCTACGATGCCATCTATGTCAACACTCCGCGTGTGCCGGCGTCGGCGGTCGCCGGCGCGGATTGCAGGGTGCGCGTGATCGCGCGCCACGGCGTGGGCTATGACTCGGTGGACGTGGCCGCCATGACCGCTGCCGGCGTGCTGGTGACCAATACACCGGCGGCCATGCCGCGGCCGGTGGCCACCATCGCCCTGACCTTCATCCTGGCACTGGCCGGACGCCTGTTCCTCAAGGACAGGCTGACGCGCACTGGACGCTGGAACGAGCGTATGGACAACATGGGCATGGGCCTTTCCGGTCGCACGCTTGGCGTGATCGGTGCGGGGGGTATCGGACGCGAACTGCTGCGCATGGCCGCCCCATTCGATCTGAAACTCCTGGCTGCCGACCCCTATGCCAACGGCGTTGAACTGGGCTACATGGGCGCGCGCAAGGTCGATCTCGACACGCTGCTTGCGCAATCCGATTTCGTGGTCGTGACCTGCCTTCTGAACGAAAGCACGCGACACCTGGTCGGCGCGCCGCAGTTCGCATGCATGAAGCGGTCCGCCTACTTCATCAACGTGGCGCGCGGGCCGATCGTCGACGAGCCGGCCTTGATCGAGGCCTTGAGGAGCGGGCGTATTGCCGGCGCGGCCACAGATGTATTCGAGCAGGAGCCGGTCGATCCGGCCAACCCGCTGCTCGCCATGGATAACGTGATCGTCACCCCGCACTCGCTGTGCTGGACCGACGAATGTTTCCACAATATGGCGTCGATCGGGCTGCAAAGCATTGTCGACGCGCTCGCCGGGCGGCGCCCCGAGTATGTGGTCAATCGCGATGTGTTGACGCATCCGCGGCTGGGCCTGGCCTGAAGGGGTTTGGCGTGTTCGGCGGCATCTATCCGATTCTGTATGCGTTTTTCGGGCGTGATGGCCGGCTTGATCGCGGCGCGATGCGGCGGCAGATCGCGTCCTGTGTGGCCAACCCCTGCCATGGCATCGCCGCACTGGGGCTGGCCACCGAAGTCGGAAAGCTTTCCGCTCTTGAAAAGCGCGACGTGATCGTCTGGCTGGCCGAAGGTGTTGCCGGTCGCAAACCGATCGCCATCACGATATCGGGCGACACGGTGGACGAGCAGGCGGAACTGGCTGGTTTCGCGGCGGCGCATGGAGCGCGCTGGCTGATTCTGCAGCCGCCACGTGATCGAGGCAGGCCCGAGCAGTTTTATTTTGATTTCTTCGCCGAGGTGATGACACGCACCGGCCTGCCTTGCGCGATCCAGAACGCGCCGGAGTATCTCGGTGTTGGCTTGAGCGCGGCATCGATCGCGCGCCTGGCCGTGTTGCGCGACAACTTCGTGTTGCTCAAGGGCGAAGGCCCGGCAGAGCGCATGAGCACGGTGATTGCCGCCAACCCCGGCATGGCGGTCTTCAATGGTCGCGGTGGTCTTGAACTGCCTGACAACCTGCGCGCCGGCTGCGCGGGCATGGTCATCGGGGTCGACAGTTTCGATTGGCAGGCGCGCGTATTCGACGCCTGGCAGGCCGGCGACGAGAGTCATGCCCTGCAACTGTACGGCACCCTGCTGCCGGGGGTGGTATTCATGATGCAATCGATTGATCACCTGGTTTGCTATGGCAAGCGCATCGCGGCAGTGCGCCTGGGTCTGGAAGTGCATGATCGCGCGCCGGCGCTTGCGGCCACCGATTTTGGCAATGCCTGCGCGCAACGTTTCGCCAAATGTCTCGGGCCGCTGGCCTGATGTTTTCGAAGGTGCCGGGGCGGATGACGGGCTGTGGCGATTGCTATAAAATAAATTCGACAATAGCGTACGCAATGCAGGGGGAGAGTTGATCGGCCAAGCGGGCAACGCGTTGCACGCGCAGGCCGGCGCGCCGGGCGTGTGTTTTGTGGCAGCGCAGGTTTTGCGGACCGGTGCATGTGTTGACATTCATTCGAAGGGGGCAAGCAGCATGAACAAGGCGGATATGGTGGAGCACATCGCGAAGGCGGCGGATATCTCCAAGGCGGCGGCCGGACGCGCGCTCGATGCGATGGTCGCCGCGGTCAAGACCACACTGAAAAAAAACGGCAGCGTAACCCTGGTGGGCTTCGGCACCTTCCAGGTCGCCAAGCGCAAGCAACGCACCGGCCGCAATCCACGCACCAATATGCCGATCAAGATTCCGGCTGCGAAAGTGCCCAAATTCAAGCCGGGCAAAGCTTTGAAAGATGCTGTAAAATAATGGTCTTTGCTGGACGAGTTGCCCCAAAACGTTTGACTTTGACGGGCAGCCTGGATGCGTGGGGTGCTTAGCTCAGCTGGTAGAGCGTCGCCCTTACAAGGCGAATGTCGGCGGTTCGATCCCGTCAGCACCCACCAAGCGCAGCCGCAAGATATGGTTCACGCAATACGATCGATCATGGAGTGGTAGTTCAGTTGGTTAGAATACCGGCCTGTCACGCCGGGGGTCGCGGGTTCGAGTCCCGTCCACTCCGCCAGCATCAAGAAGAAGAGCCGAACCTGCGAGTTCGGCTTTTTTTTACACACGGTCCCGTTTGCATCAGTCGGCGCCGACGACGTCTTTCCTGGGATGGTCTAGAGACATGTTCGAATTCATTCGTACCCACCAACGCCTGATGCAGTTCCTGCTGTTGGTGCTGATCGTGCCGCCGTTCGCTTTTTTCGGCATCGATGGCTACAACAAGATGGGAGACGACCCGACTTCCGTGGCAAATGTGGGCGGCCACGCGATCACCCAGCAGGAATTCGGTCAAGCGCAGCGTGATCAGCTTGAACGTCAGCGTGAAATGGCGCGCAATCTGAACATCCCGTTCGATCCGGCGATGTTCGACACACCGGAAGCGCGCACGGCAGCGCTCGATTCGCTGGTCAATCAACGCGCGCTCACCACCTATGCCGTCAAGCGCAACGTGGTGATCACCGACGACCGCTTGCGCGAGGTGATCATGGCCATCCCCGCTGTACAGGAGGGTGGACAGTTCAGCAAGGAACGCTATACGCGGCTGCTGGCGGCGCAAGGCTATACGCCTGAGGCATTCGAGAACCGCTTGCGTCAGGATCTTTCGATGCAGGCGCTCAATACCGGTGTCGGCGAGTCGGCGTTCGCGCCGCGCGCGGTGCAGGCGATGATCACGCGCGCGCAGGGCGAGCAGCGTGAAGTGCAGGAATTCATCATCAAGGACGACAGTTTCACCGCCGCGGTCAAGCTGGCCCCGGAGGCGGTGCGCGGCTATTACGACGCCAATCTGAAGGAATTCGCGCGGCCGGCGGAGGTCAAGGCCGAGTACCTGGTGCTCAGCGTCGAGGCGCTCGCCGCGTCGCTCGCCGCACCGCAAGAGGAAATCAAGGCTTACTACGACCAGAACATCGCGAAATATCGCCAGGAAGAGCAGCGTCAGGCCAGCCACATTCTGGTCAAGTTCGAAGAGAAATCCGACCGCGCGGCGCTGAAGGCGCGTGCCGAGGACACCCTGAAGCAGGTCAAGGCGCCGGGGGCCGACTTCGCCGCGCTCGCGACCAAGCTTTCGCAGGATCCAGGGTCCGCAGCCCAGGGCGGCAGTCTTGGCAGTTTCGGGCGCGGCTCGATGGTCAAGGCCTTCGAGGATGCAGTATTCGGCATGAAGGAGGGCGAGATCAGCAACGTGGTCGAATCCGAATTCGGTTACCACGTCATCAAGCTGACCGGTATCAAGGCGGGCAAGGTGCGCACCTTGGATGAGGTGCGCGGCGAGATCGAGAAGGAGTGGACGCGTGCGCAGGCGCAGAAGAAGTTCACCGAAAGTGCCGAAGGCTTCACCAATACCGTCTATGAGCAGGCCGATAGCCTCAAGCCCGCTGCCGACAAGTACAAGCTCAAGCTGCAGTCGGCGGAGTCTTTTTCGCGCGCTGCGCCGCCGCGCCAGTTGAGTCACCCACGTGTCCTTGAGCGTCTGTTCTCGGACGATGCGCTCAAGGCCAAGCGCAATACTGAAGCGGTGGAAGTCGCGCCCGGCGTGATGGTATCGGCGCGGGTGCTTGAATACAAACCACAGGCCACCAAGCCGTTTGATCAGGTTGAAGCCGAAATCAAGGCATCTCTGGTGCGCAAGGAAGCCGCGGCGTTGGCGCGCAAGGATGGCGAAGCGAAACTCAAGGCCGCGCAAGCGTCGGCGACAGCGGTCGAGTTCGGCGCTGCCCGTACCTTGTCGCGCGCCAAACCGGAAGGACTGGCACCGGATGCGCTGCGTGCGGTGATGACCGCACCGGTAGCCAAGCTACCGGCGATCGTCGGCACGCCGGTGGCGGGTGGATACGCATTGTTCCGGATCAACAAGGCAAGCGAGGGAGCGACGAGCGAGCCGGGGCGTCAGGCCGCGGTCAAGTCGGCGCTGGACCGCGCTCAGGCCGAAGCGGACTTCGCCGGCTACCTCGAAAGCGTCAAGCAGGGGGCCAAGGTGGTTGTGTTCAAGGAAAATCTGGAGAAGAAAGGCAATTAGCGGAGCACGGTACGCAAGGGCTGCGGGGCCAGGTGCCGAACTGCCGTGGCGGTAATCCACTTTTGACACTGTCGGTGCGTCGGTGCCACAGGCTCGTTTTTCATGACTCCGTCATGGCCAATGCCCTTCGCGCAGCATGCTCCATGGCCGGCGCATCGATGGCGTTGATGACCAGCGTTTCGGCCTCACCATAGCCCGCATAGTTGCGCGCCATGCCGCGCAGGTAGGCGGGGTCGTAGTGTTCGGTAAGCAGGCGGTCGACCAGTTGATTCCATGCGCCCGCGGTGCACAGGCGTTTCCATTCGTCGATACGCGCGTGGCCATGGAGCGCAACCAGGCAGTCGAGTTGCGTGGCCAGCGCCGCGCCATCGGCCAGGTAGTGTGCATATTCTTCCTTGAGCAGGGCTATGCGCAGCGTCTGGCCCATTTCGATGCGCAGACAGGGCGCGGCGCGCATGCGCAGCATCAGCGCATCGGGCACCTGTACGGCGCCCACTTTCTTGCTTTCCGCTTCAAGGAACAACGCGCGCCCCGGGGTGTAGCCCGCCAGCGCACTGCATACCAGGCTTTCAAACATCTTCTGCGAGGGTTGCGCGGCGCCCGGCAATGAGCCAAGCACCGAACCGCGATGGCGCGCCAGGTCTTCGAGGTCAAGCACTTGCGCGCCGACGGCGGCGAGTGCCCGCAACAGGCGACTTTTTCCGCTGCCGGTCACGCCACATACGATGCGCAGATCAAGGGTCGGCGGGAGTTCGTGCAAGGACTGCACCACATGGCGGCGGTAGCTGCGATAACCGCCATCGAGCTGCGCGCACTTCCAGCCGATGCGGCTCAATATCTCGGCCATGCCCCCGGAGCGCTGGCCGCCGCGCCAGCAATAAATCAACGGTTTCCAGGATTTCGGCTTGGCCTGAAATTGCGTATCGAGGTGACGTGCGATGTTGGCTGCCACCAGCGCCGCGCCGGCTCGCTTGGCCTCAAATGCGGAGGCCTCTTTGTGCAGTGTGCCGATGCGCGCGCGCTCATCGTCGCTCAGCACCGGTGCCGAAATCGCGCCGGGAATATGGTCAAGGGCAAATTCGGCGGGCGAGCGCACGTCGATGACACTATCGAACTCGTGCACGCGGCTAATATCTACAGACGGAAAATTGCTCAAGCGCTGGATCGAAAGGAATGGGATCGCTTGCAGGCGCGACCAAGCGCCAATTCTAAGCGCAGCGTGAAAGGGCGAGCCGCCCGCGCTGCGCTTACTTGCGTGGCGTCTTGAGCAGCGGCGCCAGTTCGGTCCACACGTTGTCGAGGATGCGCGGCTGCGCTTCAGCCACCGGGTGAATGCCGTCGGACTGGAACAATTCGCGCCGTTCGCCGATGCCTTCGAGGAAAAACGGCAGCAGGGCCACTTTATGCCGTTTGGCCAACTCGCCATACATGGCGCGAAAACGCTCGGTGAAGTCGCGGCCATAGTTGGGCGGCAACTGCATGCCGCACAGCAATACCCGCGCACCGCTCTTCAAAGCCGCCTCGATCATCGACTCAAGGTTGGCGCGGGTCGCGGCCAGCGCCAGGCCGCGCAAGCCGTCGTTGCCACCCAGTTCGATAATCACGATCGCCGGCCGGATGCGCGCGAGTTCGGCATTGATGCGGGCAGCGCCTCCGGCGGTGGTTTCCCCGCTGATGCTGGCATTGGCGACGCTATAATTCAATTTCAGTTGCTTGAGCCTTTGCTCCATCAAGGCAGCCCATCCCGCGCCGCGCGGCAAGCCGTATTCCGCCGACAGGCTGTCTCCATAGACCAGGATTACCGGTGTCTTGCCCGCCGCAGCGTGGCCGGGGTCGGGTATTGCCAGCGCGGTCAATGTTGCCAGTGCGAAAAACCAGGCGGTCAGGAAACTTTTCATGGGCAGGGATTGAAGTGCGCAACATCATTGAAGTACGGGGGCTGACCAAGTCGGTGCCCAACGGCGATTCGCCGCTCGTCATTCTGCATGAGATTGATCTCGACGTCAGCGCGGGCGAATCGCTGGCGATCGTGGGCGCGTCGGGCTCAGGCAAATCCACCTTGCTGTCGCTGCTGGCCGGTCTCGATACCCCCACCGGTGGCGGCGTTCTCATCGACGGCCTTGACCTGTTCGCGCTGGACGAGGACGGGCGAGCTGCGTTGCGTGGCCGCCTGGTCGGCTTCGTATTCCAGGCCTTTCAGTTGATGCCACATCTGAATGCCTTGGAAAACGTGATGTTGCCACTGGAACTGGCCGGCCGCAGCGATGCGCGCAGCGAGGCGCGTGAAACCCTGACTAGGGTGGGCTTGGGCGAGCGCCTGGCCCACTACCCGAAGCACTTGTCGGGCGGTGAGCAACAGCGGGTGGCGGTGGCGCGCGCGTTCGCGCCGCGGCCGAAGATTCTGTTTGCCGATGAACCGACCGGCAATCTCGACACGGTTACCGGCGCCACCATCATCGATTTGCTGTTCGGCCTCAATGCCGAGCTTGGCACCACGCTGGTACTGGTGACGCACGACCTGAACATCGCCACCCGCTGCGACCGGCGCATTCACCTGCGCCAGGGCCGCATCGACAACAGCATTGTCGAGACAACATAAAATCCACCCGGGCCGCGCGGGCGTGCCGCGCTCTGACTGCCAGGCAAGAGACTTTTGCGAGAATCAGGCCATGAACATCATCGATTCCATCATTGGTACCGCCGCCGAAATCCAGGCGGTGCGGCGTGACATCCATGCCCATCCGGAACTGTGCTTTCAAGAAAAGCGCACCGCGGATGTGATTGCGGCCAAGCTCACCGAATGGGGCATTCCGATCCACCGGGGCTTAGGGGGCACCGGCGTTGTCGGCATCGTGAAAAGCGGCAACAGCGCGCGTGCGGTGGGCCTGCGTGCCGACATCGACGCCTTGCCGATGACTGAGCACAACACCTTCGAGCACGCGTCAAAGCACGCAGGGCGCATGCATGCCTGCGGCCACGATGGGCATATTTCGATGCTGCTGGCCGCCGCAAGGCATTTCGCCAAGGTGCGCGACTTTGACGGCACGGTGTTCCTGATTTTCCAGCCGGCCGAAGAAGGCGGCGGTGGCGCGCGCGAAATGATCAAGGACGGCCTGTTCGACAAGTTCCCGATGGAAGCGGTGTTCGGCATGCACAACTGGCCCGGCATGGAAGTCGGCAAGTTCGCCGTCTCGACCGGCCCGGTGATGGCATCGTCCAACGAATTCCGCATCACCATCCACGGCAAGGGTAGTCACGCCGCCCTGCCGCACAACGGTATCGACCCGGTGCCGGTAGCCTGCCAGATGGTGCAGGCGTTCCAGACCATCATCTCGCGCAACAAGAAACCGGTCGATGCCGGCGTGATCTCGGTGACGATGATTCATGCCGGTGAAGCCACCAACGTGGTGCCTGATTCGGCGGAGCTGCGCGGCACGGTGCGTACGTTCACCGTCGAGACGCTGGACCTGATCGAGCGGCGCATGCGCGAGATTTCCGAACACACCGCAGCCGCCTTCGGGGCGACCTGCGAATTCGAATTCCACCGCAATTACCCGCCAACCATCAACCATGCTGCCGAGACCGCCTTCGCCCACAGCGTGATGGCAAGCGTGGTCGGCGCGGAGAACGTGCTGGCGCAGGAGCCGACCATGGGCGCCGAAGACTTCGCCTACATGTTGCAGGCCAAGCCAGGCTGTTACTGCTTCATCGGCAACGGCGATGGCACCCACCGTGCCGCCGGTCACGGCTTGGGGCCATGCATGTTGCACAACCCGAACTACGATTTCAATGACGAACTGATTCCCCTGGGTGCCACCTACTGGGTGCGGCTGGCCGAGGCCTGGCTCAAGGCGCCGCGCGCCTGAACGTGGCTAGCGCAGGCAGCGCGCCTGCAGCGCATCCAGGCGCGCGTATTCGTCAGGCGTGTCGACCGCGGCCTGCCGCTGCTGTGCCTGCCGCATGCCGGCTTCGATCAAGGGTTTGACGCTCTGCTCAATCAACATCGGCAATTCGCGCTCACCATCGGCGCGGCTGGCGAAGTGCCGCACCCGCTCGCCGACCTGGGCCTTGAGCGCGGCCTCGACCTCGGTGACAAGCTCGGCCAAGTAGCGCTCGTAAACCAATACATGCTTCATCTCATGGCTGAGCGTGAGCGCATGTTCGCAGCTGCCGGGCGCATGTTCGCGGGCGATCGCCACCTTGAGCGGCTCGACCGCCAGCGTTACTTCAACCTGGGGACGCACACAATAGCGCCGCGAGAATGGTGCGGTGAGCGCATTGCCGCCGGCGGAAACCGAGCTTTTCATCTGCGCGCTGGTGATGCCCAGGATCAGGCGGCCGGCGGCAGCGGCGCCGCGGGTGCCCAACTGCGCCGCGCTTTGCGTGAGGTCCAGCTCATGCTGCGTTGGCGCTGCGATCACGCGGAAACTCGCCGCTTCAAGCTTGCGCTCGCAGACCTGCTCGAAGGGGCGCAGCGCATCGCAGCCGGAGAGCGAGATCACGCATGCCAATGCCGCGAGGAGAAGCGTGCTTCGTGGATGACGGCGTTGAGTCAAGATGGCCGGATATTCAGCGTAAATCCGCCACTATCTGCCGATAACTCATGGACGGGAAAAGATTCTGGCCCAAATTGGCTGCGGCGTGATCGAGGTCGACCGGCTCACGAGTTGCCGGCTACCACCTTCTGGCCCGCTGCACGCCAGGCTTCGATGCCGCCCGCCAGATTGGCGACATTGGTATAGCCCATAGACTGCAGCTTCGCCGTGCCCGCAGGCCCGAGATTGCTGCCCTCGCCGCAATACACAACCACCCGCTGCGATTTGTCGGCGGGCAACTCCTTGGCACGCGCATCGAGCTCATCAAGCGGGATGTGGCGCGCACTGTCGATATGTCCTTCGCCCCAGGATTTCGGGCCGCGCACATCGATGATCACCGGCGCATTGCCTCCTGCGCGCAGGGTTGTCAACTCGGCCACACCTACCTGCGGCACGTCAGGTTCCGCATTGAAATTGCTGAGACCCCACAAAAAAGCGGCGAGAACAAGAAATCCGAAGGTATTGTTGACGACACTGCGGCTCACGGCGAATGGGCGAATGTTCATCGGGCGCTCCTGGTTTCGGGATCGGAGGAAGGTTCCGTTTCACAATGATACGCAAAGAGGGCACTCAAGTGCCGACCATGCCGACACGCTTTTGCACCACGCCGCCGCCAAGATCGGCGTCGATCAGGCCGTGCGCCATCTTTTCGACCGCGCCGCACAAGGCAGCATTGTTCAACTCGGTCTTGCGCATCCACCTGGCAAAGTGGCGCGTACCTTGTGATGTCGGCTATGCAAATCCGACTTTCGAAGGGCTATGCATATGCGGTGCTCTTGCCCCACCCGGAATTCAATTCGTGCCCGATTGCGCCAGTTCAATGTAGGTAACCGCGCTGATGCGCCAAACAGGCAATTGCCTCAAGCGCGCCGACGCACCCGGGTGCCCGCGTGTCAGCTACGCCCGGACATCCGAGTCGATGAGCATCGCAGGCTAGCCGTTGTTGCGCGTACCGTCGCGGTTGTAGCGGGGTGTGCGCAGTTTGCGAACATAAGCCTCAACATCGGCCATGTCTTCGCGGTCACGCCACATGCCGAACAGGAGGTCGATCGCGCCGCCGTGTTGTGCCTCGGCAGGAGGCCGTCCGGATTCCTCCTCGATGCGCACCGTCACCCATTCAGCGGCAGGGACGGGTAGCCGCACACGCCAAGCATCGGGCAGGTCGTTGACGTCTACATGCTCGATGACGATGGCACTCATGGTTACCTCTGGCTGGTAAGAAGGGGGCGCGACACGCAGAATGTCGCATTGTCCCTCACATACTCAGTCGGAATCAACTTCGCTCCCGACCTGCGGAGCGCATCATCCAACCGCCAACGCCGAGGCGGCGCTTCGTCATGGAAATGAGAGGTACCGTGCTTGCGCAAGCGGGGCGCTGAGGGCGAGCGGCAACGAGTGCCAAGCCTGAAACCGTACCGCTGTCGAACGAAGAGATTGCACGCCGTAACTTGAACGCGTCCAGCAAGCGTGAGCTGCTCGATACAGCTCTGGCGGCGTTCTATGGAGTTGTGACGAAGGCGTTCAATCAGCAGGTGCGCCGTAACCTGGCACGCTACCCACTGGATTTCATGTTCCTGTTGAACGATGCCGAGTCGGCCGCTTTAAGTTCACAATTTGTGACCTTAAAGAACAGTTGTGGTCAACATCGCAAGTACCTGCCGCTGGCTTTCACCGAACACGGCGCGATCAGGGCGGCCGCGATCTTGTGCAGCCCGCGTGCAACCGAAGTCAGCGTGCCGGTGGTGCGCACATTCATCGAACTGCGCAACCTGGTCACTGGTAACAAGGAATTGGCTTCGAAGATGAAGCGCTTGGAGCGCAAGGTCGATTCGCACGATCAGGCGATCACAGGGTTGATCGATTCGATGCATCGTAGCCCAATCGCAACGGCGCTCGACAGTGCGGGCCAAAGCAACCGTTGATAAAGCAATACTACCAATCGAACACGTTTTGTCTTCAAGATGCAATTCGCCAAAGACATTTTGTATACGCTTTGCGTACTAGTTTTGCAATAATTATATATTTATGGTACGCTTTGCGTATTAATTTGGAGTTTAATCCGGAACTAAATTATGAAACAAGAGCGCTTTCAAACCTTATCAGATGCCAAGATTGATCAGAAGGCGTTCCTATCGGCAGCCAAGCGTGCGCTCAGCACAGCTACATCGCGGCTTACTTGGGATATGTTCGCGGTACGCGTCGGGGTGGAGCCTCGGGCACTCAAGACCTATCGGATGCCCGCAGATTCCAGTGATTACCGGACGATGCCACGGCTCCTCATCGAAAAGATCGAGGTGATGCTTGCAGAGATGCGCGCTGCTTCTACCCAGCCCAGTTCTCTGCTCAATCTCCCTCCTTTTCTAGTTCCGGTAATCCCGTCCCCTGAGCAGGAGGCTCCTAGCCCCGCCCCTGCTGACCGGTTGAAGCTGCTTCCACAGAGCCTTGCGGCCCTTGTTATCAGGCAGGCCAAGCAGGTATTCATGGGTGGGGGGGCAACGATGGTGTCTGGTGTCGACCGCTACTGGGGTGGCGTATCGGGCCTAGGAGATGAGGACAGAAGGGCCATGGCCCTTGTGTCTAGGGCGCGTCTGTCGCTTGGTCTTCCTGACGTTGGTGCAGAGATTCACGAATTACTTGCGCATTGCATGCAACCATTGGGCGAGTGGCTGCCTATCTCCGCCGTCAAGGAAGCTGGTCTCAACGCCGTGCGCCTGATCGACACCGAGGACCGCATGCCGACGTTGGAGGCAGAGGAGATGTCTGCAGGCTACGGCGGCATGACGAGCTTGCTTGAAGAGCAAGTCTTTGCTGCCTTCCAAGATAGCCTCTCCAAGCATTCGACTAAAGATGCCGACGAGTTTTACACGGCCGTGCGCACCTTTGTTGTCCGCAATCCCGTCGTTACACGCAAGCAACTGCTGAAGTTCATGACCGAGTTGCCAGCAGCAGTCTGGGCTTGTGTTGAGCAGCAGTTCTATGAGCAACTGCCAGGTTCGTTGGTGCCAGGTGGAACGGTGACGCTGTGCGCGCACTGCAATAACGTCATGGCCCAGCGCGCTGGTGGTCTTTACTGCACGACGGCGGCGTGCGCGGCAGTACACAGCGTGAAGTTGGGTCGCGAACTCCCTGCCAATGACCTAATGCGCCTAAACCGGTCGCTGCGCAAATACTGGCTAGAGCCTGGCATTGACGAGATTCGATTGGCGGCCCTTCTCACTGCCTCGGGGCTTGTTGTTCGAATTTACCCCAACCGGGATCAAGTCGATTTGGACTTGGGCGAGGGCAGTGACGTAGGCATCGACCTTAAGGCCTACAGCAGCCCTGAGCTGCTCGGAGAGCGGCTACGCCGCCGTCCCGGCGGTTTGCGGAACTACAAGAAGCAGTTGCTGGTCATCCCTGACTGGCTTGTGCGCAAGGTACCAAACTACGTGGAGCGGTTGCGTTCTTGCCTAGCAGACTCAACCATCCGTGCAATCTCGATGTCTGATGCTGTTAGTGAGTTGTGCGATGCGTGAACGTCTACAGCCTTATCGCGGTGCAAATGCGCTGAACTACCTTTGCCTGCTCGCAACCGAGCTTCTGGGGCGTCAACATCTACGCGACCTTCCAGCGCTTATGACGGGTTTCGACTCTTTGCTCTCGACCCTACCTGTAAATGTCGTTATCGCTATTCAAAATCTGCGCATCTCGGGTCTTGCGCCTTGGAGCCAACGCGAGTTGCGTTTGATGGTTGACCAGTACAACGAGACGCATCGCCGCCTTGAAAAGCGGCGCCGATCGATTGCCCGTACTAGAGTCTTGGATGACGACCCGGAGCCAAGTGACGGTTCCGAGCGTCCTTTATCCGTTTCGAAGTATGCAGAAGACGAAGACGTAGGAACCACCCAGCGATTTGAGATCGATAGCCAGTTCACTATTCGTGCCGTGTGGACTTCCATCATGCCGGACGACGTTCGTGTCGCGATCTCGTCGTTGACGACACCTCTTGAGCTTCGCCAACGACCGCAGCGCAGGCGTCATGACCCCAAACTTCCCGCGCGAGTGGCCGACGGGCGGCGAAGCTTCGAATCGACAATTGAGCCCATAGGCTTTACGCCAGTGGAACCGCCGATCATGGATTTAGCCCGCCATGGGCGTGCTCCTGGGTTGGTCAAATGGTCTGACCTCATTGCCGTGGCCGATCGCTTCGATGAAATGGATATTCGCGCCGGACGGCAACATGCTGGTGAGCGCAGCTGGTATCTAAGGTTCTACAGCGCAACGGGTGAGTCCACAGCTGTCTTGACCGAAGCCACAAATGACGGACTAGTGGAGCGTGATGCGATGGAGCTCATCGGTGTCAAACATTTGATTGGTCTGCCCGGTGCAGGAAAAACCACGTTGCTCTATCTTTTGGCTGCCTGGGCTAGCGAGCGAGACTATCGAGTGTGCTTTCTGTTCCCGTCTATCGAAGTGGCCACAGGCTTCATCGAGCGCCTGTCGCTCTATGATATTCGTTCCGGACTGCTCTTCGGTCAAAGCGACCGAGCTCGTTCCAAGCACGTCGCGAGCTTCGCCGCTGCGCTGTCGCAGGACAACCGCGGTTATGCGGTCACACGTGGCGCAGCACAGTTCTTCGCCACCAACTGTAGTCTTGCAGCTTTCGCATCCGACGAGGAAGTGGAATTTCCTCACGACCGCCCTCCATGTCAACTTGTCGAACAGAACATAACCAGCAAGGGTGGCTCATCGAATACCCGTCAACACCAGTGCGCTCTGGCATCGGTTTGTGGTCGGCAGCGCTCGGAGCGCTCGCTCGTCGATGCATCGGTATGGGCGGGGCACATTCTATCGACTGACCGCGAAGTATCTCCACTCTTCAGCGATGTGCAGATACGGCACTTCGAATACCTAGCTCGCACTTTCGATCTAATAGTTGTGGATGAATGCGATGGCGCGCAGGCGAACTTGGACGGCCGCGGCACCCCGCTCATGAAGCTATCGGGCGACGCAGATTCCGTTTGGAACCGCCTCCTGCTTGATCTTCACGCCCCTGCGGCGCAAGGGCGCAATGCCTTTGTCGGTGGCGCCTCCATTGCGACTATCATGGCGATGTCTGGGCGGTTCGGCACAGCAGCAGAACGGTTGAC
>JBEIFV010000085.1:0-24962 GCA_040382235.1 Burkholderiales bacterium | reverse complement strand
GCGCCGTCGAACGCGGCATCGAGCCAGCCGGGCTACAGCAACATCAAGGAACTCGGCCGTTTGATCTACACCGAGTATGCGTTTCCATTTGAATTGGCGGCCTTGATCCTGCTGGTTGCGATCGTGGCAGCGATAGCACTTACCCTGCGCGGCCGCAAGGACGCCAAAGTGCAGGACCCGGCCAGTCAGGTACGTGTGAAGAGCGGCGATCGCCTGCGCATTGTGAAAATGAAATCCGAATCGGTGGGCCGCGCCGATACCAAAGCCGAGGAGCCCAAGCCATGACCCAGAGCAACCTGCTGGTCCTGGGGGCGATGCTGTTCGCCATCAGCGTGGTCGGCATTTTTCTCAACCGCAAGAACCTGATCGTTCTGCTGATGGCGATCGAATTGATGTTGCTGGCGGTCAACATGAATTTCGTCACTTTTTCCCACTACCTGAATGATCCCGACGGGCAGATTTTCGTGTTCTTCATTTTGACCGTGGCCGCCGCCGAATCCGCGATCGGCCTGGCGATACTGGTGGTGCTGTTCCGCAATCTGAATACGATCAGCGTCGATGAACTCGATTCGCTGAAGGGATGACATAACGATGAGCCTGCAAGGCCTGTTGCTGATGGTGGCGCTGGCGCCCCTGGCGGGTGCGATCGTGGCCGGCATGCTGGGTACGCGCATCCTTGGCGCGGTGGTCGGGCGGCGCATGGCCCACAGCGCGACCATTTTGGGCGTACTGGTCGCCTTTGTCGGCTCAGTGATGGTCGCCCAACAGGCCTTCAACGTGCAGGGCGCACTGTTCAACGGTGCCATCTACACATGGTCTGTGGTCGACGGCGTCAAGTTCGATATCGGTTTCCTGGTCGACCGGCTCACTGTCACCATGATGCTGGTGGTGACCTTTGTCTCGCTGATGGTTCACATTTACACCATTGGCTACATGGCGGAAGACCCCGGATACCAGCGCTTTTTCGGTTACATCTCGCTGTTCACTTTCGCCATGCTCATGCTGGTGATGAGCAACAACTTTCTGCAACTGTTTTTCGGCTGGGAGGCGGTAGGCCTGGTTTCCTATCTTTTGATCGGCTTCTGGTACACCCGACCCACCGCGATCTACGCCAATCTCAAGGCATTCCTGGTCAATCGCGTGGGCGATTTCGGTTTCCTGCTGGGCATTGGCCTGGTGTTCGCCTATTTCGGGTCGATGAACTACGCCGAAGTGTTCGCACATCCGGACTTGAAGAGGCTCGGTACCGTCACGCTGGCCTACCTGCCCGGTGATCCGACGGTTCTGACTGCGATATGCATTTGCCTCTTCATCGGCGCCATGGGCAAGAGCGCACAGTTTCCGCTGCATGTGTGGTTGCCGGATTCGATGGAAGGCCCGACGCCGATTTCCGCCCTGATTCACGCAGCCACCATGGTGACGGCCGGCATCTTCATGGTGGCGCGCATGTCGCCGCTGTTCGAGCTGTCGGAAGCCGCGTTGTCGTTTGTCATCGTGATCGGTGCGATCACCGCGCTTTTCATGGGTTTTCTCGGGATTGTGCAGAACGACATCAAGCGCGTCGTCGCGTATTCGACCCTGTCACAACTGGGGTACATGACGGTGGCACTGGGCTGCTCGGCCTACTCGGTGGCCATCTTCCATCTCATGACCCATGCATTTTTCAAGGCCCTGCTGTTTCTCGCGGCCGGCTCGGTCATCATCGGCATGCATCACAATCAGGACATGCGCTACATGGGCGGCGCCTGGAAGTACATGAAGATCACCTGGATCACATCGCTCATCGGATCGCTGGCCCTGATCGGTACGCCGTTCTTTTCCGGCTTCTATTCGAAAGACAGCATCATCGAGGCCGCTCATTTCTCGACCATTCCCGGCGCCGGATTCGCCTACTGGTGTGTGCTGGCCGGCGTGTTCGTGACGGCGTTTTATTCGTTCCGCATGTATTTCATGGTGTTTCACGGGCCGGAGAGGTACGCCCTGGTGCCGCATGATGCGCATGGACACGATGAGCATCATGGCTTGGACCATGGCGACAAGCCGCATGAATCGCCGTGGGTGGTGTGGCTGCCGCTGGTGTTGCTGGCGATTCCGTCGCTTGCGATCGGCTATGTCACGATCGGGCCGATGCTGCATGGCGGATTTTTCGACGGCGCCATTTTTGTTGCCCCCGCGCACAAGGTGATGGCACAAATGGGTGAGGTGTTCCGCGAACACCACGGTGCGCTCGGCATGGCGACCCACGCTCTGAGCACAGCGCCATTCTGGCTTGCGTTGGGTGGAGTTGCGCTTGCCTGGCTGTTCTACATTGCCAAGCCCGGCATTCCCGCAGCGATTCGTGCGCGCTGTGCGCCGGTCTATGCGCTGCTGGACAACAAGTATTACATCGACCGCTTCAACGAGATCGTTTTTGCCGGCGGGGCGCGGCTATTGGGCCAGGGTTTGTGGAAGGTCGGGGATGTCGGGCTGATCGACGGCATGATTGTCAATGGCAGTGCGCGCCTGGTGGGCTTCATTGCACGTGTGACCCGCTTTTTCCAGACGGGCCACCTTTATCAATACGCGTTCGTGATGATCGTCGCGGTGTGGTTCGCGATCACCAAGTTCGCGTTTTTCGGCAGTGGCCTGCAGAAGTAACACTACAAACAAACCTCATGCAGTCAAGCGCACCGATTCTCAGCCTTTCAATCTGGCTGCCGATTGTCTCCGGCCTGGTGGTATTCGCCACTGGCGGCGATCGCAACGCCCAGCTCGCACGCCTTCTTGCTTTGCTGGGTTCACTCGCGGCCTTCGCCGTCACTTTGCCCTTGATGCTTGATTTCAATACGGCCACCGCGCAATTCCAGTTCGTCGAGCGCCTTGACTGGATCGAGCGTTTCCATATCCAGTACTTCCTCGGCGTTGACGGCATATCGGTTCTGTTCATCCCCCTGACCGCGTTTATCACGGTGCTGGTTGTTCTGGCGGGATGGGAGGTGATCGAGACGCGTGTCGCGCAGTACATGGGCTCATTCCTGATCCTTTCCGGATTGCTGATTGGCGTTTTTTGTGCCCTTGACGGCGCCTTGTTTTATGTGTTCTTCGAAGCGACCCTGATCCCGATGTTCATCATCATTGGTGTATGGGGCGGGCAGAACCGGGTCTACGCGGCATTCAAGTTCTTTCTGTACACCTTGCTGGGCTCGCTCTTGACCCTGGTGGCGATCATTTATCTCTACCTGAAGTCGGGTGGCAGTTTCGACATCACGGCTTGGCATTCGCTGCCGCTGCCGCTGGCCGCGCAGAAGCTGCTGTTCCTGGCATTCTTCACCGCGTTCGCGGTCAAGGTGCCGATGTGGCCGGTTCACACCTGGTTGCCGGATGCGCACGTACAGGCGCCCACCGGGGGCTCGGTAGTCCTGGCGGCGATCATGCTCAAGCTCGGCGCCTACGGGTTCCTGCGCTTTTCCCTGCCGATCGTGCCGGATGGCAGTCGTGAACTGGCTTCACTCATGATCGCGCTTTCACTGATCGCCGTGGTCTACATCGGCCTGGTCGCGCTGGTGCAACAGGACATGAAAAAGCTGGTGGCCTACTCGTCGATCGCGCACATGGGTTTCGTCACCCTCGGGTTCTTCATGTTCAACGATGGGCAACTTATCGGCATGGCGGTGGAGGGCGGCATCATTCAAATGGTGTCGCACGGTTTCATCTCCGGCGCCATGTTCCTGTGCATTGGCGTGCTCTACGATCGCATGCATACCCGCGACATCGCCGATTACGGTGGTGTGGTCAACACCATGCCGAAGTTCGCGGCATTCGCGGTCTTGTTTGCGATGGCCAACAGCGGCCTGCCGGCAACCTCGGGCTTCGTTGGCGAGTTTCTGGTGATCCTGGGCGCGGTCAAATTCAACTTCTGGGTGGCGTTTGCCGCCTCGACAACCCTGATCTTCGGCGCGGCCTATTCTCTCTGGATGGTCAAGCGCGTGATCTTCGGCGCAGTAGCCAACGATCACGTGGCCAAACTTCACGACATCAATCGCCGCGAATTTGGCATTCTCGCCTTGCTGGCCGCAGCGGTGATCTATATGGGCGTCAATCCCAAGCCGTTTACCGACATCATGCATGCGTCGGTGAGCCAGTTGGTCAAGCACGTGGCCAAGAGCAAGATCTGAGGCGGTGGCGACCATCATGAACATGACCAGCCTGATTCCCGCCTATCCGGAGTTCATCATCTCTGTCACCACCTTGGTCGTGCTGATGGCCGACTTGTGGGTGCCGCGGGATCGAAAAATCGTCTTGCAGTGGATCAGCCTGGCCGGCATCGCGCTGGCCGCGGCGATTTCTCTGGCCTTGCTCATTGACGGTACCCGGGCGCACGCGTTTTCCAACATGTTCGTCGCCGACCCGCTGGCCAACCTGCTCAAGTTGGGTGCCTATCTGTCAGTGGCTACCACCTTCATCTACGCCAGGCGCTACATGGCCGAACGCGAATTGCTCAGTGGCGAGTACTACATTCTTGCGATGTTCGCCTTGCTGGGCATGATGGTGATGATTTCGGCCAACCACTTTGTCACCCTGTATCTCGGTCTGGAGATGCTCTCACTTTCGCTCTACGCGATGGTGGCCTTGAATCGCGACTCCGCCATATCCACCGAGGCGGCGATCAAGTACTTCGTGCTGGGAGCACTGGCTTCCGGGTTGCTGCTTTACGGCATTTCGATGATCTACGGTGGTACCGGCGGGCATCTGGACCTGAACCTGGTGGCCAAGGAGCTGGCCTCGGGCGAGGCAAGGAAGAGCATGGTCTTGTTCGGCCTTGTATTTGTGGTTGCAGGGCTGGCATTCAAGCTCGGCGTGGTGCCATTCCACATGTGGATTCCCGACGTCTATCACGGTGCGCCCACCGCGATTACCCTGATGATCGGCGCCGCCCCCAAACTGGCCGGCTTTGCGATTGTGATACGTCTGTTGGTGGGGGGCTTGATCGGCGTGGCGGCGGACTGGCAAGCGATGCTGGTGATTCTCGCCGTACTTTCGATGGCGCTGGGAAATCTGGCGGCGATTGCCCAAACCAACATCAAGCGCATGCTGGCTTACTCGACCATTTCCCACATGGGGTTCATGTTGCTTGGGCTGGTGTCGGGAGTGGTCAACGGCAATCGTCTCAACATCATCGATGCCTACGGGTCGGCGCTTTTTTATGTGCTGGTTTATGTTCTGACCACGCTCGCCTCGTTTGGCACCATACTGTTGCTGACGCGCCGCGGCTTCGAGGCCGAGACCCTTGACGACTTCAAGGGGCTTTATGCAAGAAACCCCTGGTTCGCCTGGATGATGCTCATAGTGATGTTTTCCCTGGCGGGAATTCCGCCGACGGTGGGCTTCTATGCCAAGCTCTCGGTGCTGCAGGCAGCCGTCGCCGCTGACCTGCTGTGGCTCGCCGTGGTCGCGGTACTGTTCTCGCTGATTGGCGCCTTCTACTACTTGCGGGTGGTCAAGGTCATGTTCTTCGATGAACCGCTAGACAATAATCCTCTGGCCGACGGCGCCGGGATGCGACTCTTGCTGTCCACCAACGGGCTGGCCTTGCTGCTGCTAGGTTTGATGCCGGGTGGATTGATGACTTTGTGCATCACTGCGATGAAGGGATCGCTATAGTCACCTGCAAGACACGGGCGACTGCGGCACTGCGCCGATGAGCAAGTTCGAGGAAAAGACCATCGACTCCAGGCGGGTCTATGAAGGCGTGTTGCTGAAGGTGAATGCGGATCGCGTCCGCATGCCGGACGGCGGCGAGTCGGTGCGTGAATTTGTCGCGCATCCCGGGGCGGTCATGGTGATTCCCCTCTTGGCCGACGGACGGGTGGTGATGGAGCGCCAGTACCGTTATCCACTCAAGCGCGAGTTCATCGAGTTTCCCGCCGGCAAGATCGATCCCGGCGAAGAGCCGCTCGCCACTGCCAAACGGGAATTGCGCGAGGAAACCGGCTATGACGCCCAGGAGTGGACCCACCTTACAACCATTCATCCATTGATCGCCTACTCCGACGAGCGCATCGAGGTCTTCGCGGCGCGCAAGCTGACCCTTCATACAGCCGCACTCGAAGCGGGTGAGTTTCTCGAGGTTTTCGAAGCCAATCCCATCGAGGCGCTGCGTTGGGTGCGTGAAGGTCGAGTGACGGATGTCAAGACCGTCATCGGTCTGTTCTGGCTGGAAAAATTGCAGCGCGGCGAATGGAAGTGACTTGCACCTGACGCCGTTTGCCAGCCTTGCCGATCCGTATCTGCCGCGTATCGCGGGAGTTGTCTTGCTTATTGCGGGTGCTTAGCCGATGCGCATGCCATTCGAGTTGTTCATCGCCGCACGCTACGTGCGTTCGCGCAAGGGCGCGCACGGTACGGCGGGCGGATTTCTCTCGTTCATTTCGTTCGCCTCCGTAGCCGGCATCGGACTGGGTGTGTGGGCCCTGATCGTGGTGCTGTCGGTGATGAACGGGTTCCAGAAGGAAGTGCGAGACCGCATGCTCTCGGTGGTCGCGCATATCGAGATTTTTGGCGCCACCGGCACCGTACCCGCATGGGAGCCGCTACTCAAGCAGGCGGCACGCCATCCGCGGGTCGTCGCAGGCGCGCCTTATGTGCTGGCGCAGGGGATGCTGACCAATGCGGATGCGGTGCGCGGCGCGGTGATTCGCGGTGTGTTGCCCGAACGCGAAGCGGGTGTGGCTTCGCTTGCTGTCAAGGGCGGAAGCCTTTCCGACCTGCGGCCGGGCGAATTCAACGTTGTTCTCGGCAACGAGCTGGCGCGAGCCCTGGGGGTCCTGCCTGGCGACAAGGTCACGCTGATCGCGCCGCAAGGCAACATCACGCCTGCCGGGGTGATCCCGCGTCTGAAACAGTTCCGTGTCGTTGGCGTATTCGAATCCGGGCATTTCGAATACGATTCAGCTCTGGCCCTGGTGGCGCTGGAGGATGCGCAGAAACTGTTCCGCATGGAAGGTGTGACCGGCATTCGCCTGAAGGTCGACGACCTCTACGAAGCCCCGCTGATAGCCCGTGACCTCACGCGCATGGTTGACGCGGACGTGCTGATTCGCGATTGGGGCCGCATCAACCGCAACTGGTTCGCTGCGGTCCAGGTCGAGAAGCGCATGATGTTCGTCATTCTGACCCTGATCGTGGCCGTGGCAGCGTTCAACCTGGTGTCATCCCTGGTGATGACGGTCACCGACAAACGCGCCGACATTGCCATTCTGCGCACCCTTGGTGCCACGCCCGGCTCGATCCAGCGGATTTTCATGGTGCAGGGCGCGGTGTCGGGGGCCTTTGGCACACTTCTGGGCGCGGCAGTGGGCATTGTGACCGCCCTGAATCTCGATGTATGGGTGCCGGCGATCGAACGCCTTTTCGGCATCCAGTTTCTGGCCAAGGACATTTACTTCATCAACTCCCTGCCCTCGGATCCGCGCGCCGCCGACATCGTTGCCATCATCGGCATCGCCCTTTTGATGTCCCTGATTGCCACCTTGTATCCGAGTTGGCGTGCTGCTCGCCTGAAGCCGGCTGAAACCCTGCGCTATGAATGATCATGGCGTGGTCATCGCGGCGATCGGTGTGATCAAGACCTTTCGCCAGGGCGCTGATGCGGTTGAAGTCTTGCGCGGTGTCGACCTCGAAGTGCGCGCCGGCGAGTCGATTGCAATCATTGGTGCCTCAGGTTCAGGCAAGAGTTCGCTGCTGCATTGTTTGGGCGGGCTCGACGCGCCAAGCGCCGGACAGGTGATGGCGGACGGTCACGACGTTGCGGCGATGACGGAAGCCAAGCGCTGCGAATTGCGCAATCGCCACCTCGGATTTGTTTATCAGTTTCATCATCTTCTGCCTGAATTCAGCGCAGTCGAGAATGTTGCGATGCCGCTCCTGATTCGCAGGCTGGCGCGCTCCCAGGCATTGGCCGAGGCGGGCACGGTGCTGACTGCCGTCGGACTAGGGCACCGTTTGCAGCACGCGCCTGGCGAACTCTCCGGTGGCGAGCGCCAGCGCGCCGCACTGGCACGCGCGCTGGTAACCAGGCCGCGCTGCATTCTGGCCGACGAGCCGACCGGCAACCTCGATCGCGACAGCGCAGCCGGTGTTTTCAGTCTGATGATGCAGCTCAAGCGCGACTTTGACACCGCCATCGTGGTCGCGACCCACGACCGCGAATTGGCGGCCTCCATGGACCGCTGCCTGGAGTTGCGCGGTGGACGGTTGCGGGCAATTTGAGGGCCGCGGTCGCGGCGGTCTGCAGTCAAGACGCAGGGTATCCGCCCCTCAATGGCGCAGCGCATGCGAAAGCCGCAGCGCTCCGCCAGCGGCGGCGCGGGTTCAGACCCGCAAGGCCGGATGGTCGGGTGCGACTTCAGCAATCACATGGTTGACCAGGCGTCTGGCGATCGACAGTCGATGCGGCAAGGCCGGCAAGGCATCGAGCTTGAACCATTGGGCGTCGTCAATTTCGCCTTCTTGCGGAACGATGTGGCCGCTGAGGTAATCGGCCACGTAGGCGATCATCAGCGAGTTGGGAAATGGCCAACCCTGGCTTGCGAAATAGCGCAGATTGGAGACCTTGAGGCCGACTTCCTCGAAGGACTCCCGATGAATGCATTCCTCGATGGATTCGGACGGCTCGACAAAACCCGCCAGTGCGCTGTACATGCCGCGCGGAAAGCGCGCCGAGCGGGCCAGCAGCAATTCCCGCCCCGTTTCCGTGTCACGCTTGATGACCACCATCATGGCCGGTGAAACCTTGGGGTAGCAGGTTTCACCGCAGTTGGAACATTTGCGCGAGCGGCCGCCTTCGTGGATTTCGGTCGGTGCGCCACATGCGCCACAAAAGTGGTGCGTGCGGTCGAATTCCAGCATTTGCACTGCGCGACCGCCGATTGCCAGCAAGTCATCGGGCAGGCGGTTGAAGAGCGTGCGCATGTTCTCGAAGGCATGGCCTTCAGGTGCGCGATCGCTTGCGGCGCGCGCCGCCCACACCGGTGTCTCGCCCAGCATGCCGACGAAGCGCGCGCCTTCACGTTCGATGCCCAGGCTGTCCGACAAGACATCCGCAGGCAGCGGCAGCATTGGTTCCGAGTGCCCGTTGTATACCAGCAGGTTGCTGCGGTGAAACACGAACCAGAGGCCATCATCACCGGCACTTGCCGGCGCGGTCCAGGTTGGTTCGAAATGCGCGGGAAGAATCATGCTCGTATTTTATCAGGCTGGGTTGCGGCCACTACCATAGTGGCAATCGATCGGCCCCCTGCGATTGCGGCGGATCAGTGAGGCGAGGATGATGTGGTCGGTAGCGGCTTTCTTTAGCCAAAGCCATGTCAACATCCTGTGGCGATGTCTCGGGTATTGGCCTGGTACCGGGCGCGTGACATGTTGCGCTGACGTCTGACACCATTACCAGTAAGTTACGATCATCTTGGTGGCCAGCAAAAACAAGGAGCCGGCAAAAATGCGGCGCAGCGTGTCCACTGGCATGCGATGCGCTGCGCGCGCACCGAATGGGGCGGTCAGTGTGCTGGCGGCAACCAGCGCAACGAGTGCAGGCAGGTAAACGAAGCCCAGGCTTCCGCTTGGCAATCCGGGAACATTCCAGCCGCTCCCGATGTAACCCAGGGTTCCGACCAGACCGATGGGTATGCTGATCGCCGCCGCGGTTGCGATCGCGGTGCGTACTGGTATCCCGCAGAACATCATGAACGGCATGCTGAGGAATGCTCCGCCCGCCGAGACCAGGCCCGAAATGACGCCGATGGTCACGCCCACGGCAAATAGCGGGCCGGCAGCGGGCAAACTGCGGGATGCTGGCGGTTTGCGTCCCAGCAGTATCTGGGTGGCGCCAGCGTAGACAATTACCGCGAAGGCCAGCGCCAGGGCACGCTGAGGCAAAAAGCCGGCGGCCGCGGTCGAAGCGAGAGTTCCCACGACCATGCCGGGCACCATGCGCCGCGCCACGCCCCAGTCGACGACGCCATGCCGCTGATGCTCGCGCACCCCGGCCGCGGCGGTGAACATGATCGATGCCATGCAGGTGCCAAGCGCGAGATGAACATTGTGTCCAGGGATCAGGCCCTGGGCTGTGAACATCGCCGCGAGTATCGGCACCAGGGTCATGCCGCCACCGATACCCAGCATGCCTGCAAGAAACCCGATAAGGGCGCCCGTCAAGGCGTAGCCGGCGATCCAGGTCACAGGGGTGCCGGTCGTGCCAGCAAGAGCTCGATATGTGCCCACTCGTGCACGCTGACCGGCGTGATCGACAAACGGTTGCCGCGCTTCAGGATGGTCATCCCTGAAAGTACCGGATCGGCGCGCAGTTCGTCGAGGCCGAGCAGCCGGGTCTTGCGGACGAAGCGTACGGCGACGCATTGCCACCGCGGCTTTTCAGGCGTGGATTTCGGATCGAAGTAAGGGCTCGCGGGGTCGAACTGGGTGGCGTCGGGAAGTGCACGTTTGGTCACCTTGCAGACGCCTGCAATGCCTGGTTGCGGGCATGAAGAATGGTAGAACAAAGCCAGATCACCTGATTGCATGTCGTCGCGCATGAAGTTGCGCGCCTGGTAATTGCGCACACCGAACCAGGGCAGGTCGCGACCGCGCGCCGCAGCAAGGTCATCAATCGAGACCTCGTCAGGCTCTGATTTCATCAACCAGTGGCGCATCGTCAAAGCACTTGAGAGACGGAGAAAAAAGCAGCGCCAGGCGCCGCTTTTCAGTTCCGGCATGCGGCCGGCAACGCGGGCATCGCCACCTTCAGATGAATGCGCAAGACCGCCGTTAGTCGCGGAAATGTGCATAACGTTCGAGGGGTTCCCCGCGATGCGGCCAGGCCCTCATCCTGAACCTGGGGTTCAGGTTGGCTGCCTCATGAAGATCACATCAGGGTCTTGAGCTGGCCATCAGGGAGCTTGCGCTATGAGGCCTGACGAGACACACAACAGCAATCAATTCTTCAGCAACCGTGCTTTTAAGCTTATTGGTTCAAGGAATTTAAGACCTTGACCAACACCGCAGGGAATTCGTTTTAAGCCAGGCTCGTGCCTCGCTTAAAGCCACTCCGCAATCCTGGTGAACCGTACGATCGCTAAAACAACTTTTCCTGGGTAGCGAGCGCATCGTCAACCAGAGTATTGATTGTACTCATCCTGCGCTTGTACTCGGCTAAATCAAACCCGGCACCGGTGCGCGACGAAAGTAGTTCGTGCGCAATATTGAGTGCCGCCATCACGGCGATGCGGTCCGCGCCGGCAATTTTGCCGGCGCCCTTGATCTCACGCATCTTCTGGTCAAGATAGGCTACCGACGCCATCAGATTTTCGCGTTCGTCATCCGGGCAGGCTACCCGATACTGCCGGTCAAGAATGGTGACATCCAGATTTTTTACCGAGGATTTCGCTGCGGCCATAGTCAAGTTTCCTCGGGCGTATCGGGCAATTGCGCCAATAGCGCATCCACACGTTCACGCGCGGCAGACAGTTTCCCGCCGAGCCGCTTGTTATCGGCCTCGAGCAGGACCGCCTGCGCACGCAGATCGCGGTTTTCCTCCTTGATTTGCTTGTGCAAGGTCGCCAATTGCGCAACCTTTTGCTCCAAGCTTTCTAACTCGGTCATAACTCAAATGGTGTTCGAAAAATCATGTCAAGTCAAGGCAATATGTCGTACTGTGAAGGTGAAATCGCCAATTCTTGCAGGCGACGCCGACCTTTAGAGCGCCGGCGCCGAGTCTGGTCGAGCCGATCGCACAAGTCTCTGGTGCCCAAAAGCGTGCGCGGGGTGGGGTTCGAAATGGTTTGCCCGGGGATGGCGAATCTCGTGCCATAGCGTACCGCGTCAAGCCCGGGCCAGCGTTCCCACGTCGCGAGCCAGGCGAGCGCTGCCGTTGGCTCGGCGATGGCGACAATCGCCTCGGGATTGGCCGCGACCACAGCCTCATAGCCCACTGTCGGCGCCAGCACCAAGGCATCACCGAAGACGTTGCGGCCCCCGCACAAGCGCAATGCATCGGCGATCAGATGGCGATCATTGATGGTCATCAGCGGCGAGTTCCAGATTTGCAGAAAAACCCGCACGGGCGCTACGCCGGCGTTGGCTTTGCGCAAGGCATCCATCTCCATGCGGTACTGCCGGGCGGCTGCATTGGCGATCGCGCCGCTGCCCGCGAGTTGCCCGAACTTCTCGAGGCCGATTGCAACCGCTGACAGTGAACGCGGATCGCTGACAAACACCGGGACCTTGAGGCGCAGCAATTGCGCCATCTGCCGCTGCGCCGCGCCATGCGGCCAGGCGATGATGAGGTCCGGCGCGAGAGCTGCGATGCCTTCAATGCCCAAGGCGGCGCTGTTGCCTATGCGTGGCAAAGCGGACGCCTCCGCCGGATAGTCGCTGAACTCGACCGTGCCGACCAGTCGCGAGCCGGCGCCTGCGGCGAACAACAGCTCGGTGGCACCTGGTGAGAGGCTTACGATGCGCCTGGCGGGGCTGGCCAGAGTGAAGGGTGTGCCTCTGTCGTCGATCACGGTAACCGCAGTCGCGGCCGCAGCGCCCGAGAGCAGAACGCCAAGCGACACTGCCAACCGATGCCAGTGTCGAGTGCGCGGGCGCACCGTGTTCACGGCGCTTCGGCCTCTGGACCAAGATTGAAGCGGAAGGTGGTTCCCTCTCCAGGAACCGAATGCGCGTCCACGTTGTGGTGCTGACGCAGGTGATCACCCGATGCGGGCGTGAAATTCGAAGCGGGTTTCAAGGGTCGAGATGTCTGTATCCGTTCAGGCACGGCGGGGTAGTCCATGCATGCATCGCCGCGGGCAGCTGCCGCCTGCAATAATCATCCCTCATCAGGCTGCCCGCAACGCTCAGGATACCTCATGCTCATCACCCGGACACTGCTGGACGCCCTTGCGCTCGAGGCGGTGCAAGCTCCGCGCCGCCGCAAGAATCGCAATTTTCACCTCGGCGACGGCGCCCGTGCGCATCGCCTGCTCAACGCGATGGAGCCGGACTCGTATGTGCGCCCGCACCGTCATCTTGATGAAGAAAAATCCGAGACCATCATCGCGGTGCAGGGCAGTTTCGGCCTGGTCCTTTTCGACGCCCTCGGTCACGTCGCTTCGTTCGATCTTATTGCCGCTGGCGGACCTGCGCTCGGCGCCGATATTCCCGGCGGCGCCTTCCACACCCTGGTGGCACTTGAGTCGGGTGCTGTGTTCTTCGAAGCAAAGGCCGGCCCTTACCTGCCACTTGGTGCATCCGAGACAGCGTCCTGGGCCCCGGCGGAAGGCACGCCTGAAGCGCAGGCCTACCTGCGGCGCATGCACGCCTTGTTCGCCTGAAAGCTCTGCGCGCGGTGGAAACTTGCTCATCATGGATGGAGGGAAACCGGCCGGCAGCGCAAGCACCTGCGCATACTGCCGCTTGCGGCTTGTGGGCGCCGCTTACCTTGGATCATGTTGACATGCGGCTGCCGGCCGGGCCTTGCTCAGTCTGGCGTGATCGGTGCCTGCGAAGGCGGCGTTGCGAGCAGAACGCGTGAGCGCTCGAATGCGGCGGCAAGGTTGGGCAGCAGGTTGGCTGTCCCGAGCGTGTTGCTGAAGCCGGCACGGGCGATGAGCGAAGCGGGCTGCTGGTTGAGGTCGCACAGAAGCAGTGCGGTGCCGCGTCGCGCCAGGCTTCTGTGCAGCATTGCCAGGGTTTCGAGGCCGGTGGTGTCGACATTGATCACGTGGTGCAGATCAAGCACCAGCACCCCTGGCTGAGCTGCGCCGGCAGTGGATTCGAGCAGGGCCTCCAGTTTGCCGACCGAGCCGAAAAACAGCGAGCCGAACAGGCGGTAGGCGACAACGCCTTGGGGAATCGTGCTGCCTGCAGGCAGGCTTTCCTGACCCACGGTTTCAATGCTTGTCAGGCTCGATACGCGGTAGATGAAGAATACGCACGCCAGTACCAGCCCCACTTCCACCGCGACTGTCAGATCGAGAATGACGGTCAACAGGAAGGTCGACATCATGGTGATGCGATACGGTGGTGAATAATGTCGCAAGCGGGGAAACTCGCTCCACTCGCCCATGTTGTAGGCCACAAACAGCAGTATCGCAGCCAGTGCCGCCAGCGGCACGTGGCGCGCCAGTGGAGCCGCCACCAGCACGATCGCCAGCAGCACCAGTGCGTGAATGATGCCCGCTATCGGCGAACGCGCGCCCGAACGTGCATTGGTGCTGGTGCGTGCGATAGTACCGGTCGCCGGCATGCAGCCGAAGAAGGGGCCGATGAAGTTGGCCAGCCCCTGTGCCATCAATTCCTGATTGGGATCGTGCCGATCGTCGATCATGCCGTCGGCGACACGCGCGCACAGCAGCGATTCGATGGCGCCAAGCAGTGCGATGGTGATGGTCGGGGTCACCAGGGTACGTGCGGTGGCCCAGTTGAATTCCGGCAATGCGAAAGCAGGCAGGGATTGCGGAATGCCGCCGAATTTCGAGCCGATGGTTTCAACCGGCAACTGCCAGGCGACGGTCGCGATCGTAGCCAAGGTCAACGCGACAATTGTCCCGGGCAGCCGTGTCAGGCGGTGCAGTCGGCCCGGCAGGCGCTGCACCGCGAACGGCCAGATAACGATCATGGCCAGTGCGGACACGCCCAAGCCGATGGTCGTCAGGTCCGTGGTGTGCAGGTGCGCGGACAGCGTTCGCAGCAGCGCGAAGAATTCTGCCGGAATCCTGCCTTCAATTTTGAGCCCCAGGAACTCCTTGACCTGCGACAGCGCAATCAAGACCGCGATGCCATTGGTGAAGCCGATGATGATCGACACCGGAATGAAGCGGATCAGCGATCCCAGGCGTGTCAGCCCCATGATGAACAGCAGCGCGCCGGCCATGATGGTGGAAATCAGGAGATTGGCCAGGCCATGATTGACCACAATGCCATAGACGATGACGATGAAGGCGCCCGCCGGCCCGCCGATCTGCACGCGCGAGCCGCCGCAGCCGGAAATTATCAAACCGCCGATGATCGCGGTGAAGATGCCGGCTTCCGGCGCCAGACCCGAGGCGATCGCGAAAGCCATCGCCAGCGGCAGCGCAAGCACACCGACAGTGATGCCGGCGATCAGGTCATTGCCGAACTGGCCGGCGTCGTAGCTACGCAGGCTCTTGAAGAGATACGGCTTGAACGGGTGCAGGTGAAAAGCCATGACGATCTTCCTTGAAAACGGGGGCGCCGGACAACTGGATAAAGCGCATGTTTTCAATCGGAGCAGCGCAGTGCTGCAGGCGTGCAATAAAGCGCCGACGCCTTGACGGACGGCAAGGCCTGGTCGAGTGGGGATTGTGCACCAGCATTGTTGTCTTCAGCGTCGTTGGTGCAGGCGCATTACTTCACGCGCATGCCGGGCTGCGCACCGGCATCCGGCGCCAGCAGGTAAAGTCCCGGCGACCCGGCATCGGCGGCACTGGCGGCCAGCACCATGCCTTCCGACACGCCGAATTTCATCTTGCGCGGCGCCAGGTTTGCGACCATCACAGTGTGCCTTCCGATCAGCGTTGCCGGATCATAGGCCGCCTTGATGCCGGCGAAAACGGTGCGCGGCCGGGCTTCACCGATATCGAGCGTCAGCTTGATGAGCTTGACCGCGCCTTCTACGTGCTCGGCATTGACGATCCTGGCAATGCGCAAGTCCACCTTCGCGAAATCCTCCAGCACGATCGTCGCTGTTGCCGAGGCCTTGGCATCTTCAGTCGCCATGCCCGATGCGGACGCGGATGATGCCGATGCCTCGGGCGCCAGTGCGCCGCTACCGGCCGCGCTCGATTTGACCGCGGCAGGCGCGACCTGCGGCAAAGCTTGCGCGGCAACGATCGCCGCAGCAGGCGCCTCGAACAGGGCGTCCAGCTGTTTTGCTTCGACGCGCGCCATCAGGTGCACATACGGCTTGATCGCGACCACGTTGGCACTGTTTTCCCAACTCGCCAGGGAAAGCCCGGTCAGTTCTTCGGTTTTGCGCGCGACCCCGGGTAACACCGGTGCCAGGTAGCGACTCAGCAATGCGAAGCAATTGATCAGAACCGAACAGGCCACCTGCAAATCAGCGCCGCGCCCGGGGTCCTTCGCCAGTTCCCATGGTTTCACGCGGTCGGCGTATTGGTTCACCTGGTCCGCCAGCGCCATGATTGTGCGAATCACGCGGCCGAATTCGCGCTCCTGAAATTCGGCCCCGACCTGGGCCGCCATGCCGCGCAGGTGGTCGACCAGTTGGCGACCTTCAACATTCCACTCAACTGCAAGTCGGCCGCCAAAGCGCTTGCTCAGGAATCCCGCAGCGCGACTGGCGATGTTGACGTATTTTCCGATCAAGTCGCTGTTTACCCGGGCTAGAAAATCGTCGGGATTGAAGTCCACGTCTTCCACGTTGGCATTGAGCTTGGCCGCGATGTAGTAGCGCATCCACTCGGGGTTCATGCCGATGTCAAGGTAGCGCAGCGGCGAAATTCCGGTACCGCGCGACTTGCTCATCTTCTCGCCCGACACGGTGATGAACCCGTGGACGTAGACATTGTCGGGCACCTTGTACGGCTTGCCCGCGAAATGCAGCATGGCCGGCCAAAACAGAGTGTGGAAGTAGATGATGTCCTTGCCGATGAAATGGATCTGCCGCGTGTCGCTGGCGTCAAGGAACTCCTGAAAGCTGCGCGTCTCGCCGCGTGCCCGCGCCTTGCCCGAATCGAAATAGTTCTTCAGGCTCGCGAGATAGCCGATCGGCGCATCCAGCCAGACGTAAAAATACTTGCCCGGCGCATCGGGAATCTCGATGCCGAAGTACGGCGCGTCGCGCGAAATGTCCCAGTCGCCGAGCGCGCGATCACCCTCGCCCTCAAGCCATTCGCGTGCCTTGTTGGCGACTTGTGGCTGCAGGCGGCCTGGAAGATTGACCCATTCCTCGAGAAAAGCCGTGCAGCGCGGATCCGACAGCTTGAAAAAATAGTGTTCGGAGGATTTGAGGACGGGTTTCGCGCCGGACAGCGCCGAATAAGGATTGATCAGGTCGGTCGGCGCGTATACCGCGCCACACACTTCACAGGCGTCGCCGTATTGGTCCTTGGCGCCGCATTTCGGGCATTCGCCCATGATGTAACGATCGGCCAGGAACATGTTCTTGACCGGGTCGAAAAACTGCTCGATCGACTTGCTATAGGTCAGGTGCGCCTGGTCGCGCAGGCGACGGTAAATGTCCTGGGACAGCTGTTCGTTCTCCGGCGAATCGGTCGAATGCCAGTGGTCGAACTCGATATGAAATCCGTCAAGGTAGCGCGGCCGCTCTGCCGCGATTCGTTCGACCAGCTCCTTTGGGCTGATGCCCTCGGCTTGGGCCTTGAGCATGATGGGCGCGCCATGGGCATCGTCCGCACACACGAAATGCACCACATGACCTTGCATGCGCTGAAAACGCACCCAGATATCGGCCTGGATGTACTCCATGATGTGGCCAATGTGAAACGAACCGTTGGCATAGGGCAGGGCGGTGGTGACGAAAAGGTGCCGCTTGAGCATGGGCGAAAGGGCCTGATTTCTTGCGGAAAACCCTAGAGTTTATCAGGGCTTAGGCGGATTCCCGCAGCGTTTGCGTTAAACTTTCGGTCTTTGCGTAGCATTACCCCGCGCAAACCCGCAGTCCTTCACGATTTCATTCAATGCCAATCAATCTCGAGCAGGTGCAGGCGGCGCTCAAGGCCGTCGTCGATCCGAATACCGGACGCGATTTCGTGACCACCCGGTCGGCGAAAAACATACGGGTCGAGGGTGCCGACATCAGCCTCGATGTCGAGCTTGGCTATCCGGCCAAATCACAGGTGGATGGGTTGCGGCGGGAGGTCATCAAGGCACTCAAGGCGATCCCCGGCGCCGGCAGCGTAAGCGTGAATTTCAGCGTCCGAATCGCGTCGCACGCGGTGCAGCGCGGCGTGAAACTTCTTCCCAACGTGAAGAACATCATTGCCGTGGCTTCCGGCAAAGGCGGCGTTGGCAAGAGCACCACCGCGGTCAACCTGGCGCTGGCGCTGGCCGCCGAAGGCGCCGTGGTCGGGGTTCTCGATGCCGATATCTACGGGCCCTCGCAGCCGCAGATGCTGGGCATCAGCGGCCGCCCGGAATCGAAGGACGGCAAGTCGCTGGAGCCGATGGAAGGCCACGGCATACAAGCCAGTTCGATCGGGTTCATGATCGATGTCGAAACCCCGATGGTGTGGCGCGGCCCGATGGTGACGCAGGCGCTGGAACAACTGCTCAAGGAAACCAACTGGCGCGATCTCGATTACCTGATCGTCGACATGCCGCCCGGCACTGGTGATATCCAGCTCACGCTGGCGCAGAAGGTGCCGGTGACCGGCGCGGTGATCGTCACCACGCCACAGGACATCGCATTGCTCGATGCGCGCAAGGGGCTCAAGATGTTCGAGAAAGTCGGTATTCCGATACTTGGCGTGGTCGAAAACATGAGCATGCACATCTGTTCGGCCTGCGGCCATGCCGAACCGATCTTCGGATCCGGCGGCGGCGCGCAAATGTCCAGGGACTACGGCATCGACCTGCTGGGCCAGCTACCGCTGGACATCAGGATCCGCGAGCAGGCCGACTCCGGCAAGCCGACGGTAGTCTCGGATCCGGACGGCCAGGTAACCGCGATTTACAAGGCGATCGCGCGCAAGGTGGCGGTCAAGATCGCCGACAGCATGAAAGACATGAGCGCCAAGTTTCCCAATATCGTGGTGTCGAAGAGCACCTAGAAGAATGGCGCCTGCAGCGTGGCGCCAAAAAGGAATTGCATGCGAGTCGAAGCAATCAGGCTATTAATGGCGGCAGCGGTCATGTTTCTGGCCGGCGGCGCGGCCGCGGATGCGGAAAAGGGCATGGCTGCCCTCGAAAAGGGCGACTACAAGACCGCGCTGAAGGAACTCAACGCGGATGCCAAGAAGGGCGATGCAGACGCCATGTTCATGCTTTCGCGTCTGTATGCGGAGGGCAAAGGCGTCAAGGAGAACCGCAAGCAGGCCTTTCAATGGATGGAGAGGGCCGCCAATACCGGCAGCGTGCGCGCGCAGGGCACGCTGGCCATGTATTTCAGTGAGGGGATCGGCGTTGCCAAAGATGACGCCAAGTCACTCGAATTCGGACGCCGGGCGGCCGACGGTGGCGACCTTATCTCGCAATTCATCATGGGAGTGCGCTTCAACAACGGCGTCGGCGTAACGCGCGACATCGAGCAGGCGGCGGGATGGTGGGGAAAGGCGGCCGAGCGTGGCATGCTGCGTGCGCAAGTCATGCTGGCAGGGCTGCTGACGCAAAGAGCGGCCGCAGCCGAGGCCAAGCCCGAACAGGCGAGCGCGGATCGCGTCGAGGCCGCGAAGTGGCTGATCCTGTCGGATTCGGCGGGCCAGTCGGGCGCTGCAGCGACGCTGGTTGGCCTCAAGGAGAAAATGACGCCCGACGAGATCGCAGCGGCTGAAGACCGGGCACGCGATTGGCGGTCGCGCGGTGCCGCCAAATGATCAGCGGCGCGAGGCTGTCATGAGCATCAAGGCCGACAAGTGGATTCGTCGCATGGCGGCGGAACACGCGATGATCGAACCGTTCGAACCCGGACAGATTCGCCAGGTCGATGGCCGGCGCATTGTTTCCTACGGTACATCGAGCTATGGTTATGACATCCGTTGTTCCGACGAATTCAAGATTTTCACCAACATCAATTCGACCATCGTCGACCCCAAGAATTTCGATGAAAAATCGTTTGTCGATTTCAAGGGCGAGGTGTGCATCATTCCACCCAATTCGTTCGCCCTGGCGCGCACCGTCGAGTACTTCCGCATTCCGCGCAGCGTGTTGACCATTTGCCTGGGCAAGAGCACCTACGCTCGCTGCGGCATCATCGTCAACGTGACGCCGTTCGAGCCGGAGTGGGAAGGCTACGTGACGCTCGAGTTCTCCAACACCACTCCGCTGCCGGCCAAGATCTATGCTGGCGAAGGCTGTGCCCAGGTCCTGTTTTTCGAAAGCGACGAAGTGTGCGAAACCTCGTACAAGGATCGCGGCGGCAAGTACCAGGGCCAGCAAGGCGTGACCCTGCCCAAGATGTAGGCCCACGAAAGTGTCAGGTCGGGCATGACCGATATCACCGGGTTTTTCGAACGCGGCCCGCTACCACTTCTGGTCAGCGGGCCGCATGTCGGCACCCGGCTGCCGCCGGCACTTGCACACCACGACTGGTGTCTCGTGCAAAGCGCATGATGCCGGCTGACAGGCAAGCGCGCGTCGCCGCCGGTCCGGGCTGATGACTACAAGCCAGGCGGGCTCTGGTGCGATTCCGCGCCGAGCGCTGGTGCTGGTGATGTTGCTGACCCTCATCTGGGGCACCAACTGGCCCTTGTTCCCGTTGGTCATGCGCGAAGTCTCGGTATGGACCTTTCGCGCCTTTTCCGTGCCGATCGCCGGCCTGGTGTTGCTGGCCGTGGCGCACGCCCGTGGGCACTCCCTGGCCATCCCGCGTGGCGATTGGCCGCGGTTTCTCTTCTCGACCTTCGCCTACATGCTGGTATGGAATATCGCCAGTACCTATGCGGCGATCCTGATCCCTTCGGGCCAGGCGGCGCTGCTTGGCTTCACCATGCCTCTGTGGGTGGCTCTGATTTCGTGGGTGGTGTTGGACGAACGCATGTCGCGCCGCTTGCTGCTGGCGCTTGCGCTCGGCGTTGTTGCAGTCGGAACGCTGATGGTGCCGGGTTTCGGCGCGTATGCCAATGCCCCCATGGGCGTGGCTGCGGGCCTGCTCGCGGCCATCGGCTGGGCCGTTGGCACCCTGATCATCAAGCGCCACCGGTGGCAGACTCCGGGACTGGTATTGACCGGTTGGCAGTTGCTGTTGATTGCGCCGCCCATCATTGCAGGCGCCTTTGTTCTGGGTGACGGCCGCTGGTTCATGCCGTCCTGGCAGACCCTGGCCGTGGCGGCCTACATCACGCTGGTCCCGATGTGCATTGGCAGTGCGAGCTGGTTTGCCATCGTCGGGCTGCTGCCGGCCAACGTGGCCGGGCTGTCTTCAGTGATGGTGCCGGTGGTGGCAATGATTACCGGGGCGCTCATGCACGGCGAACCTCTGGGGCCATGGCAAGTCGCGGCTATGCTGTGCTGCGTGGCGTCGCTGTCGCTGACCCTGTGGAAGCCGCCACCGCCACCCTGAGGGTTTGCGGCAAAATACGCCTCATGCACGTTATTGACCAGGCACGTACACGCCAGCATTTGCGCTTCGACCAGCTGATTCCGGCGCTTGAGCGGATGTTCGTCGCTGGTTGTGAGGTGCCGCTGCGGCATCGCCATGACATCGGCACGAAGGGTGGCAGCATCCTGTTGATGCCGGCATGGCAGGTCGACGGGTTGCTCGGCATCAAGACGGTGTCGATCTTTCCTGCCAATCGTGAACACGGACTGCCGGGCCTGCATGCGACCTATCTGCTGATGAATGCGGCCACCGGCGTACCGCTGGCCATGCTCGACGGCAACGAGATCACGGCACGCCGTACCGCGGCGGCGTCCGCGCTGGCCGCGCGCTATCTGGCCCGTGTGGATGCGCGGCATCTGTTGGTGGTGGGTGGCGGGCGGGTGGCGCGACTGCTGCCGCAGGCCTATCAGGCGGTACGGCCAATCACGCGGGTGTCGGTCTGGACCCGGCGCAGCGCGCCGGGCTTGGGTCTGGTGGAAGAGTTCCGCCGTGCAGGGTTCGACGCAGCACTGGTAGAAGACTTGCCGGCAGCGGTGGCAGCCGCCGATATCGTGAGTTGCGCCACTCTTGCGGAAGCGCCACTGGTGCATGGCGCCTGGCTTGCGCCGGGTACCCATCTCGACCTGATCGGGGGCTTTGCGCCAGCCATGCGCGAGAGCGACGACGCCTGCTTTGTCGGCAGCCGGGTATTCATCGATACCGAGGAGGCGCTGCTGAAGGCCGGCGACCTGCTGGTGCCGATTGCCAGTGGCGTATTCCGCGCGGCGGACGTTTGCGCTACCCTGGCCGGGTTGTGCCGTGGCGTTCATGCGGGCCGTGCGGATGCGCGCGAGATCACGGTTTTCAAGTCGGTGGGCAGCGCGCTTGAGGATTTGGCTGCCGCAACGCTGGTGTATCAATCGGAACTCGCGGTCGCGGCAAATCACCCGACCGCGGGTCGGCCGCCGCCATAGAAACAAGCCCTGGCATCGGCGAATCACAGCCTGGAAATCGAACCCATGTTTACCACCCGTCCTGAAATTGTCGGCACCCATGGAGTGGCAGCATCCACCCACTGGCTCGCCTCGCAAACCGCGATGGGCGTGCTGGAACGTGGTGGCAACGCCTTTGACGCCGCCGCGGCCGGTGGCTTTGTGCTGCAGATGGTCGAGCCGCATCTCAATGGTCCGGGCGGCGAAGTGCCAATACTCTTATGGAGCGAACGCCTCAAGCGGATGCAGTCGGTGTGCGGCCAGGGCAGCGCGCCGGCCGCTGCCACCGCCCAGGCATTTCGTGGCATGGGCATGGAGCAGGTACCCGGCATCGGCCTTTTGCCGGCAACTGTGCCCGGTGCGTTCGGCGCCTGGCTGACCATGCTGCGCGATCACGGCACCTGGTCGCTGGCCGATGTGCTGGCGCCGGCGCTGGGCTATGCGCGCAACGGCTATCCGTTGATCGCGCGCGCGGTGCAGGCGATCGTGGCGGTGCGCGATCTGTTCGGCAATGAATGGCCCTCTTCGGCTGCGATCTGGCTGCCGGGCGGCAAGCCGCCCCGGCCCGGCGCCCTGTTTTGCCAGCCTGTGGTGGCTGATACCTACGAGCGCGTGCTGGCCGCGGCGGCGCGCGAAGCCGACAGTCGTACCGGCATGATCGATGCCGCCATGCGCATCTGGTACCAGGGCTTCGTGGCGCGCGAGATCGATACCTTCTACCGTGGCGAACCGCTGTTCGATTGCAGCGGCGAAAAGCACGCGGGGCTTTTGCGCTATGAGGATATGCAATCCTGGCGCGCTGCCGTCGGCGAACCGCTGACCCTGGATTTCGGGCGCTACACAGTTGCCAAGTGCGGCTTCTGGAGTCAGGGACCGCTGTGTCTGCAGCAGCTTGGCATGCTGCGCCACGCCGGGCTCGCAGCGCACGCCCCCGGATCCGCGCAATTCGTGCACCGCATCGCCGAGGCGGCCAAGCTGGCGCTGGCCGACCGTCTGGCGTGGTACGGCAGCGCGCCTTCCGCAGCGTTGTCGGTGCAGCAGGATTTGTTGTCCGACACCTATCTCAGGGCGCGTTGGGGCATGGTCGGTGACGCGGCATCACGCGAGTTGCGCCCGGGCCAGCTTTCGGGAGCGGCACTCTGCATGCCCGACCTGGACGCGAGCCGGCGAACATTGCTGGCTGCGGATACGCGTTACGGCATCGGCGAGCCGACCTTTGCCGACCTGCCGCCGGTGGCCGAATGGGCTGCGCGCGAACTGTTTGTCGGCGACACCTGCCATATTGATGTCATCGATCGTCACGGCAACATGGTGGCTGCCACGCCGTCAGGTGGCTGGTTGTCGTCCAGTCCGGTCATCCCTGCGCTCGGCTTCGCGCTCAGCACGCGCCTGCAGATGACCTGGCTCGACGCCGGCCTGCCCAACTCCCTAATGCCCGGGGTGGCACCGTGCACCACCCTGTCGCCTTCGCTCGCACTGCGCGACGGCGAGCCCTACATGGCGTTCGGCACGCCGGGTGGCGATCAGCAGGACCAATGGTCGGCGGCGTTCTTTCTGCGTCACGCGGTGCACGGCATGAACCTGCAGGAGGCCATTGATGCGCCGGCCTGGCATGTCGATCATTCGGCAAGCTCATTCTGGCCGCGCCAGACCAATCTCAACCGCCTGACCCTGGAATCGCGTTTTTCCAACCAGACTATCGAGGAACTGCGCGCCATGGGGCATAACGTCGTGGTGGGCGAGGCATGGTCTGAAAGCCGCATGTCGGCTGCCAGCCGCGAGCGCGACAGCCGTGGCCGCATGGTTCTGCGCGCGGCGGCGAACCCGCGTGGCATGCAGGGCTACGCGGTTGGCCGATAGATGAGCTAGCAATCCCGCGCCGACCGGTGGCAGGTGGAGCAACCGACTCTTTTCTCTTCTCTCAAGGACATCCATTCCATGTGGCATCGATTGTTGGGCTGCGCTCTGTTGTCGCTTTCTCTGCTGGGTACGCACGCGTCGCTGGCTGCCTATCCCGAACGCACCATCACGCTGATCGTGCCTTGGGCGCCGGGTGGCTCGACCGACATCCTGGCGCGTGCCCTGGCCGAGCAGCTGACCCGCTCCCTGGGCCAGCCGGTGCTGGTTGACAACAAGGCCGGGGCCTCGGGCAACATCGGTTCCCACCTGGTCGCCAAGGCGCGCCCCGATGGCTATACGTTGTTGATCGGTTCAATGAGCACTCATGCGATGAACCCGGCCCTGATGCCCAACATGCCCTTCAAGGGGGTCGAAGACTTCACGCCAATCGCCCTGATGGCCAATGTGATCAACACCATGGTGGTGCATCCGTCGGTGCCGGCGAAGAACTTGCGCGAATTCCTGGTTTACGCCCGGGCCAACCCGGGCAAACTGGCCTACGCCTCTGCAGGCGCCGGTTCGACCAACCATTTGAGTGCGGTCATGCTGGAACGGCTGGCGGGCATTCAGATGCTGCATGTTCCGTACAAGGGCGGGGCGCCGGCAGTGCAGGATACGGTGGCCAACCAGACACAGGTACTTTTTTCCGCCGGTACCCAGACCCTGCCGCATGTGAAAAGCGGCAAGCTTCGGCTGCTGGGCGTGACCGAGGGGACGCGCTCGGCCTTGCTGGCAGACGCACCTGCGCTGGCCGAGACGGTACCCGGTTATGAACTGGTGGTCTGGTACGGTGCCTTTGGTCCGCCCGGCAT
>JBEIFV010000084.1:0-25261 GCA_040382235.1 Burkholderiales bacterium | reverse complement strand
GTGCGCATCGGCGGCAGCAGGGCGGCCAGGGCGCGCACCGCGGTCGACTTGCCGGTGCCGCGGTCACCCAGCACCAGCACGCCGCCGACGCTCTGATCGACGACAGCGATCATCAGCGCCAGTTTCATTTCGTGCTGGCCAACGATGGCCGAGAAGGGGTATGCAATAGCCATGATCAGTTCGCAAAAATGATGGGTCAAGATGGGGGTGCAAGGTGGCGGAGTGTCGCATGCCCGCGGCCGGCAGCGGAAACCGCGCGCAGCGCTCTGCACACGCGGTGGCAAGCGAAGGCAGGATTCAATGCGATCAATCCCCGACGGATCGCAGAAAGCCGGCGTAGTCGCGCGTGAAGTCGGCCGGCACTTCGAAGTAAGGCAAGGCCCCGGTCGGGTATTGGGTGAAACGCCAGTTCGGTTTGCGCGCGAATTGATCCTGATGTCGGTAGTCGGTGAAATCACCACGCACGCCGTGCGACATCCACACCGGATGCGTCAGCGATCGATAAAGGCTGAAGGCATCGGCGCTGAACAGGAAGCCGCTCAGGAAGTAAAGGGGAGCGTGCCTTGCACCGGGCATGCGCGCGCTGGCGCAGGCATAGCGCCACATCGGTTCGTTGATCTGCCTGGAGCCAAAGGTCTTCTGCAGAAAGTAGCGAATCACGCCGGGGCGGGTGAGCGCGTTGAAGAGACGATCGCCGAGCAGATGCGAAGACAGCACGCGGTGCAGGCGTGGCAAGCCCAGATTGCCGGCAGGCGGTCCGGTTCTGAGCTTGCGCCCGCCGAACGCGGTCGGGCTCACCAGTGCCAGGCTGCGAAAAGCGTAGGGACGCTCGCATGCCGCGCGGGCCAGAAACTCACAGGCAAGCGACAGCGCCAGCGCGTGCGGCGCGGCGCCCCCGCAGTCGCGGGCGATGACCTCGCTGGTTGCCAGGATCGCGTCGGTCATCACGCGCGGCGTGTACACCCGGGCGTCCCGTGCTGAAAGCCCGTAGCCCGGCAGATCGAGCGCGTAGACCCGATGCGCAAGCGCAAAGTGCTCGAACAGCGGCAGCATTTCGGAGGCCGCCGCCGCCGCATTCACACTGTGGATCAGCAGCAGTGGCGGCGCGTCCAATGGCCCGGCCGCATAAACGGCGAGCTGCCCGGCACTCGATTCGATGTAGCGCAGGTCCCCCGGACAGGCCTTGCCAAGCGCACTCTGCGGGGCATTCACCGTGCGGACATCCGCGGCTCCCGGCGAGCCGCCGGGGATGGATTGGGCAAGCCGGAGAGGCTTGTTTCGCCTGCCCGGACGGGCACCCGCCAAAAAAACGTGCGCCCCGCAGGGCGCACTTGATAGGCTGTGCAGACGGCCAGTTGCCCGACGGCGCGCGCGCTAGCGCGCAACGATTTCGACCCGGCGTGATTTCTCACTCGCTCCACCGATCACCAACTCAGGTTTTTTCAGCTCGATGCGGTCGTCGGCGATGCCGGCGGCCTTCAAGGCATCACGCACGGCGAAGGCACGAAGCTTGGCCAGCTCCATGTTCTTTTCCGCGTTGCCGGACTGGTCGGCAAAGCCCGACAACACCAACTTCGCTTCCGCACGACCCTGCAGGGATTTGGCTGCCTCGCTGATCTCCTTGAGTGCCTTGGCATCCAGCGCGGCACGCCCGGAGCCGAACAGCACCTGGCGCGCTTCGGCGGCGGCCACCGACGCTGTCGTCGACGGCGCCATCAGGGCCGGATAGTCGCGCGCCATCGCCGCGCCATAAAGTGGCTTGTAGGCGCCCTGGTGGCAGGTGGCGCAATTGGCCTTCGCCACATCGCCTTCGGGGCCCAGGCGCTCTGCCGGGAAGGTCGCGGTCAGCGGTTCGATATAGGTGTTGTTGATCGCCCGCACCATCCGGATGCCGTGCCATGCAGTGACCCGCTGCGGCGTGCTGGTTTCCCATGAGCCGAACGACTGCGTGTTGTGGCAGTAGGTGCAATTCACGCCCAATGCGCCCGACATGTGGTTCATCAGGCTGAAGGTCCACTCGGCCTGCTTGATCGACTGTCGATTGCCGGTCGGCAGCGCGGTGGTGCCGGTGACCCGGATCTCATTGGCGTTTTTCAGGAATGGCGTGAATGGATCCACCGGCAAGGAGGCCAGCAAGGGCGCGGCCGCCGGTGCGTTCTGGCCGGCACGGCCACCGGTGTGATCCGAACGCGCCGTCGGGCCCGAATCGGTGAACCAGATGTTCTCGGGTACCGGCTTGCCGCGATGGCAGGTGTAGCAGGTCACACCGGTTTCGGCGACATGCGATTTCCACGAGGCATTCACCGTCTTGGTCATCTGCAGCATCTTGCGCGCGACCACCTTAGTATAAATGTTGTCGGCCTCGAAGTTGCCGCCTGCATGGCAGTAGGTGCAACCCTGCTCGGGCGAAACCCACTCGGTCATGGCTGCCATGGTGCGCACGAACTCGGCCACACTCAAGTCGCCCAGCACCTGCACATTCTTGTAGACCTCGGAGGCGCGCGGACCGTCGGCAGGCGCCGCCGGGCTGGCCGGCGGCGCCTGGTTGGCCGCGGTCATCACCGCCACGGTGCGCGGGTTGTAGACCCCGCCCATGGCGGTACCGCGATAGCCGCGCTGCACTGAATCCACCGGTGGCCGCTCGCAACCGGCCAGGAGCGTCACGACGGCCAGCGTCGAGGCGGCGCCAAGGCGCCAGAAGCGAGACTTCATTTTGTCACCCCCGTCAAGGTTGCCGGATCGATGATCGGCGGGAACACCTGTGGGTACGATGGTGCAACGCCGTGCTTGACGGCCCACAAGTACCAGTTGTCGACCGCTGTTCCGGTCAATAGGATGCCGATGCCGCCAGTCAGCGGGCACAGCACCGCGAACCACCAGGCCCAGCGATGAATCGACTCCATGGTGGCGTTGAAGCCCATGGTCCAGCGCCAGAACAGGGCAGCGCGTTCCGAGGCGGTGCCGCGGTCGACGATCTGCTCGATCTCGCGCTCGCCGCCGAAACGGCTTACCGCCAGGATGGTCGCGCCGTGCATGGCGAACAGCAGGGCGGAGCCATAGAGGAAGACGATCGAAAGCATGTGGAACGGGTTGTAGAAAAGATTGCCGTAGCGGATCGAGAAAGCTGCCGTCCAGTCGAGGTGCGGAAAGATGCCGAACGGCACGGCTTCGCCCCAGCTACCCATCAGCACCGGACGGAAGAAGCCGAGTACCAGGAATAGCCAGATCGCGGCGGCGAACGCCCAAGCCACATGGGTGCCCATGCCGAGGGCGCGCGCGCGCCGATAAGTGCGTGCCCACCAGAGCAGGATCGAGAGAGTAAGAAAAAAGCCCGCCATCAGCCACCAGCCGCCCTCGTTCAATGGCGGTATCGCCAGGCCGTAGGCCGGCGACGGTGGTTCCAGTGCCAGCCAGGGCAACTGCTTGAGCATTTCGATCGGGCTCCAGTCGACCGATGCAAGCATGTTCCAGCCCATGATCTGGATCGCGATAATGCCGCACAGGAGCGAGGCGATGCCGTAGCCGCCCAGGTAGATCGGGCCCACCTGGGCATTGCCGAAACGCCCGAAGAAGTGCACGTACCACGGCTTTTGCTCGCTCATGACGCCCCATTGGCGCGACCACAGTCCGCCGCTGAGCGGAGTGCCCATGTGGGCCGGTGCGTGCACCTGGACCTGGGTGAAGATATTCTGGTATTCGATCATAGTATCGGTCTCGTCAGGGTTCTCTTAGCGCCAGATCGGCAGCATCAACCACCAGCTCCACCATTCGGGCCAGCCGCGGGTCCAGAACGGTCCGCTGATGACAATGCAGACCGCGCTCCAAAAAACCGCCGAGAGGGCCAGGAACAGGCCCAGGCGATGTATTCCGAGTGTGCCGATCGAATAACCCATGGTGTCGCGCGCCCAGGTGTCTTCATGTTCGGAGGTTCTGACCGTTTCACCCGGCGCCGGATTCACCGCCGACAGCACCAGGCCGCCGTGCATGGAAAGCGCGAAGGCGGTGATGAAAAAGAACGACACCGCGATCATGTGGGCCGGGTTGTAGTGAAAGTGCAGGTACTGATAGCCGGTATTGGAAACCCAATCGAGGTGGCTCAGGATGCCGTACGGGAAGCCGTGCCCCCAGGCGCCCATCAGTATCGGGCGGATGACCACCAGGGTGAAATAGGCGAAGATCGCGACGGAGAAGGCGAACGGCACGTGCAGGCCGATGCCCAGCTTGCGACAGATCTCGACTTCGCGCAGCGCCCAGGAGCCGAAAGCGCCCAGTGCGCACAAGGTGATCAATTGCCACAGGCCCCCTTCGCGCAATGGCGCCAGACCGAGGCCGTAACTCAGGTCGGGGGGCGCGATATTGATTTGCCACACATTCCAGGTCGGACCGATCGCCGCTCCCCACAGGATCAGCGCGGTACCGACCAAGGTGCAGAAGATCGTGGTCACACCGAAAAAACCGACGTAGAACGGTCCGATCCAGAAATCGAACAGATCGCCGCCGATCAGGGTGCCGCCGCGGACACGGTACTTTCTTTCGAAGCTCAGCATGGACATGGCCATTGCCTCCACCAGATATTGCCGTTCTTGTTCAAACCGTCACCACTGCGAGCGGCGGGCAAAGCCAGGCGATCGCGCGAGCCTTGTCCGCTACCCACACAACAACCGCTATTTACCGGCCGGTGCCGTTGCCGGGGCGGGCATCGGTGCGTTCTGCACCACCGGCGCCTTGACCGTTTTCGGACCGTCGATCCAGTTGTACTTGTTGGAGCTCAGAAGGATCAGGTGAACCATGATCGCTATGAACGCCAGCCAGATGCCCTGCAGCACAAGTGCTCTGCGCGGGTCAACCAAAAGCCAGATACGCCACATTTGACTTCTCCTATTCAGTGAACATGAAAGGGACGACGGAATTCGTCGCTGCCCTCACGCCTTCGGAAAGCGACGTGAAATGCTCCGCACCCGGAAGCCAGGAACGCCATTTCAGCCCGACCACACTGGCTGACACGGCCACCACGAACAAGATCAGGAAGGTGAGGCAGTAAAGAACCCTGGCCAGCAGTTCATCGGTGCGTTGGTCTTCCGTTTGCGAACTGCGTACTTGTTTCAAGTCCATGATGAGATCCTCCGGTTTGTGCTTCGCCGTCATCGGGCAGACAGGCTGCCTGTCGACGTGTTGCGCGCCACTTCTACTTCGAACTACGCCTCATAAGCCGGCGCCAATCAGGTAAACCACGGACGCCACACCCATATCAGCAGATGTGCGACGACCGCGACAGCCACATAGGCGACCGTGCTTGCCATGTAGTGCCGGTGAAACTCCTGTGCTTCTGCTTCCGTGAGGCCGGAGTTCGAGCCCCCATGAAGTTGTCTTTCAGCCATGTAGTGGGCCTCCAGTTTTGGCCTTGCGGCCGTTACCGCGCATTTCCCGCGCGGCAGGGATCGTCGCAACACCACCAGATACGACGTTCGGTTGGCCTGTGTAAAAGCAGGCGAATTGAGTAATGCCGGACACTGAGATCGGGTTCATGTGAGCCGGAATGATGATGATGCAGTCCATGTGTAAATGTAACATGACACTAAAAGATGTAAACAAAAAATTACAATTTTATTTGGAGGCAAGCGTGTCATGCGCGCGCAACGATCAAGCCGGTTTGCAGCGGCATGCGCATGCTCGCGCTGCGCACCTGCGTGAAGCCGGCGCTGCGCAACAGGCTCGACAATTCCTGCGCGCTGCGCGAGCGCCCCTTGCCCATGGCCATCAGGTACCAGCCGAAGTAGGCGTCACCCATCGGCAGTGCGCCGCGCGTGGCCGCCATGGGTTCAGCCACCAGCAACACACCGCGTCGCGGCAATGCCTGGTGTACCGCCTTCAAAATGGCGAGTGCGGAATCGTTGTCATGATCGAACAGCACGCGAATCAGGGAAATCGCATCGGCCCCGGACGGAATCGGGTCGGTGAAGAAGTTGCCGCCGGTCGCACTTGCGCGGGCGCCCATGCCCTGCAGTTCGAAGCGGGCCGCGGCGCGGCTGGCCACCTCCGGCAGGTCGAATACCTGGACGCGCAGGTGTGGATGGCGCCGCGCGGCGGCGATCGCGAAGCGCCCCTCGCCGCCACCGACATCGAGCAAATGCAGGTGGTCCTTGAAGCCGTATGCATCCAGCACATCTTCGGCGATCAAGGCCTGTGAGGCGTGCATCAGGCCGCTATAGTCTGCCGCCGGCGCCGCTGCCACACCGCCACTGGCGCGATCCGCCGCATAGGGCCAATACCCCGACAGGCGCGTTGCCGCACCGCCCTGGCGGCGCAGCAATGCCACCGGATCCTGCAGATCGGCGTACAAGAGCGCATGGTGTTCGACCATTGCGTTGACCGCCTCGTTGCCCACCATGGCGGCGCCGAGCTGCCCCAAACCGACACGGCCAGCGCCGCGCCATTCCAGCAACTCCAGGGCGATGGCGGCGCGCACCAGGCGTTCGGCGGCGTCAGCATCCAGGTAAAGCCGGCGTGCCAGGATATCGAGGGTCAGTGGTCCGGGCGCCAGCAGGCGAAACAGGTCCAGCTTCACGCAGGCAGCCAGCACCTGGGAATAGACAAAGCCGGCGCACAGGTCGAACAATTGACGTGCGCGACGCCGCGCCAGCGGCCGGGTCAACGGGAAGGCGGCGGCGCGGCGCCTGAAGGCATCGCTGGCGATCAGGCGATCGCGCCATGCAAGCACCCGGTCATACCAGGAGAAGGTCAGGGCGGGCGCGCCGCTATCCGGGGGCATGTTTGACACCGCTGCGAGGCTCGAAGGTTTCAGGCAGCGAGGGCGGCCAGTTCCTTGGGCACAAAACTGGATGCTTCGGCAAGGATCAGTTCGCGCAGCCCGTCGGCTCCGGGACACGACGCCGGAATCGAGTCGAGCGCTTCGGCCAGCAGCAGCTCCAGGCGCTGCCTGGCGCCATCCATTCCGAGCTGCGCCACCGCATTCGGGCGCCCCAGCGCGGCATCACGCCCCACCGGCTTGCCTAGCTCAACCGGATCGGCCAGCACATCGCGAATATCGTCAGCTACCTGGTAGGCCTCGCCAAGACGCTCGCCAAGAATGCGCCATCCGTCGGGTTCCGCGCCAGCCGCCGCGGCGCCCGCCATAGTGGCGGCTGCGAACAGGGCGCCGGTTTTCTGGCGCTGATATTCACGCAGTTGCACACTGGACTCGCACTCCCATGCCTGGCCGGCGGCGATGCCGGCGGGCATGCCGACGGCGCGCGCCACGATGGTCACCAGCGCAGCCAGGCGGTGCGGCGCCAGCGCGCCGGCGTGGGCGATCGACTGGAACGCCAGCACGATCAGGGCGTCGCCGGTGAGTACCGCGATGCGCTCACCGAAGGCTGCGTGCACTGAAGGCTTGCCGCGCCGGGTGGCGGCATTGTCGAAGCACGGCAGGTCATCATGCACCAGCGATGCGCAGTGCAACAACTCGATCGCCGCCGCGGCGCCATCGACCAACGTGCGGTTGTCGTCGCCGCACGCACAGGCGACGGTTAACGCCCGCCGTGGGCGCAGGAGCGCGCCGGCGGGAAACACCGCATAGCGCCTGGCGGCAAGCAGGCCGGGGGGGCCGCCGTAGCCGGAGGCGAGCGCGATCGAATGGGACAGGGAACGCTCGATCGATTGCGCCAGGCTGCGACGGATCGTGATCATCGGCTCATGCATGTTTGGTCTCCGGTGGCACGCGCAAGGAGAGACGTGCTGTTAAGTAAAGAGTACAAGTCAATATGTCAATCAAAATATACATAAATATGAAATGCGTCAATGACTATTTGCGACGACACATTGATGGTGCGAGCATGCAACGGATGGTCGCGCGCGCTGTCGCAGCAACGAAACCTTCGTTTTGGTTGGAGGGATTGACGAGCACACGTTGTCTGCAATTTCCAGAATATCCGGACCACGGGGCTTGCGCCCTCGGGATCCGGATGCATGGACATGAACTATGTCCGGGCTTACTTCGGTTTGTCCGGAGACGCCCGTTTGTCCGCCGTCGGCGCTACCGCCGCCGTGGTGGCCGGCGCTTCCGCTTTCTTGGTGACCACCGGCGTGCCGTTGATGAAGGGCTTGATCCAGTCCAGATGCGCGCCCACTGCCAGATGCACAGCGAACGAACCTACGGCGACAGCGCCGAGGAAAACCGGAATGCCGACCGTCGGCTTCACCACCAACCACATCTTGTGATAAATCATCTCGACCCCCTCCTAGACGACCAGCGAAATGATGCTGAGCGCCGCGGACTGCACGCTCTCGAGCATGCCCGAGACCGTGGCTGCCGCGCCCTGGCCCCACGGGTGCGACTGCCACACCAGGAAATGCGCGATCAGGGCGATGCCGCCGAAGTAGCGGGTACCGCTCAGCAGGTGATCATGTACTTCGCGCGCTTCTGCCTCGGTCAGACCGGTAGGCCAAACCTTTGCTGGATCTGATGCCATAAAGTGCTCCTTCCTTCTAGGCCTCGCGGCCTCGTTCGTGCTGAACCCGCACGAGGGTTTCACGGCGAAGGCTAGCTACAAAAAACAGGTTGCAACCTGATCCTAGCCGCGTTCGTATGATTTACGTGACACCGTAAAATGTCAAGATATAATTACACTATCTTCATTTTCGTGATCGCCTTGTGAACCAGGGCGGCTTGTTTTGGACCAATTGGTGTGATGCAACAAAGACTTCTCAAGGAGCGTATTGATGGCGTCGACCCGCAGCCCGCTGGTGGCGGCATCACATCGGCCGTGGCGCCCGTCGTCGCGGCGGACGCTGTGTGCGCGCTGGTGATCCTTGTGGATGTACGGCAACAATCGCGCGTGTGGGGCTACAGCAGCTTCCTCTTGCGGCGGTTTGCTCTCGCACAGGCGCCGGGAATGCGATTTTTCAAGATGCTGGGCAGCGGTTACGAAGGCGGCTTCGGCTTGAAGCCAAGCGCCTCGCGCCAGGCGATGTTCTGCGTGTTTGACAGCGTGGCCGAGGCCGACACGTTTGTCGCATCGCATCGTGTTGTAGCCGCGTATCGCGAGCGCGCTGCGGAGTTCTTCAGCGTGCGGCTTAGCGTGCTGTCGTCGCGCGGCAGCTGGTCGGGGCGGCAGCCGTTGGCAGTCGGCGACGGCGCCGCTGCGTCGCCGGCCGTCGCCGGACCGGTGGCCGCGCTCACACGCGCTTCAATCCGGCCGCTTGCGGCGGTCGCGTTCTGGCGCCATGCGCCCGCCGCCGAGCGCGCGCTGGGCCAGGCGCCTGGCTGCCTGCTTGCCGTTGGCCTGGGTGAGGCGCCGTGGTTGCGCCAGGCCACCTTCAGCATCTGGGAGAGCGCGGCGGCGATGGATGCCTATGCGCGCCGTGGCGCCCATGGGCAGGCGATACAGGCGGCCGCTGGCGGGCGCTACTTTTCCGAGTCGATGTTCACGCGCTTCACGCCATCGGCGGCCGAGGGCAATTGGTGCGGACGTGAAATCGTCCTGCCGTCGGCTGCCCCCGCGTGCGCCGGCCAGGGGTGATGCGCGCGCGCCGCGTGGTGGTGGTGGGCGCCGGGGTCGGCGGGCTGGTGGCCGCGCTGTTGCTGGCGCGCCAGGGCGTGGCGGTCACCCTGGTGGAAAAGGAGGGCGCGCCCGGCGGCAAGATGCGCCGCATCGAGGTGGGCGGCGCGGGCATCGATTCGGGCCCGACGGTATTCACCATGCGCTGGATTTTCGAGGCCATTTTCGCCGACGCCGGCGAGTCGCTCGAAGCGCACTTGAAGCTTACGCCCCTGGCACTGCTGGCGCGCCATGCCTGGGGCGCGCAACAGCGGCTTGACCTGTTCGCCGATCGCGCCGCATCGATCGACGCCGTCGGCCGCTTCGCGGGCGCCGACGAAGCGCGCCGCTTTGCCGGATTCTGCGACCAGGCCGCGCGCGTTTACCGCGCGCTGGAGGGGCCGTTCATTCGCAGTGCGCGCCCCACGCTTGTCGGCATGATGGGCGGCCTGGGGCCGCGCGGTGTGGCGGCACTGGCCGGTCTGGGTCCTTTTTTCACGCTCTGGAGGGCACTGTCGCGCCATTTCGGCGATCCGCGCTTGCGCCAGTTGTTCGGTCGCTACGCCACCTATTGCGGCTCATCCCCGTTTTCCGCACCCGCCACGCTGATGCTGGTGGCGCAGGTCGAGATGGACGGCGTGTGGGCGATCGAAGGCGGCATGGCGGCCCTGGCGCGCGCGTTGGCTGGCATCGCCGAAAAAAACGGCGCGTGCCTGCGTATGGCGAGCGCCTGTGGCGCCATCCTTGTGCGCGATGGCCGTGCCTGCGGCGTGCGCCTGGCCAGTGGCGAGGTGCTGGAGGCCGACGCGGTGGTTTTCAATGGCGATGTGGGCGCGCTGTGCGCCGGTTACCTGGGTGCCGAGGTGCGCGATGCCGTGGCGCCGGTGGCGCCGGCGGCGCGCTCGCTGTCGGCACTGACCTGGTCGATCCACGCGCGCAGCGCCGGTTTTCCGTTGTCGTATCACAACGTTTTTTTCGCAGCCGACTACGCGTCCGAGTTTCGCGATATTTTCGAACACCGCCGCCTGCCGCGTTCGGCCACCGTCTATGTCTGCGCCCAGGACCGACACCCCGGCGCGCCTGCGCCGGATGGCGCCGAACGCCTGCTGTGCCTGGTCAACGCGCCGGCTACGGGCGATAGTGGACACCCTGATCAAGAGGAAATACTGCGATGCGAACAAGCGACCTTTACCCATCTGCTGCAAGCCGGTTTGAGTGTGGAACGCTCGGCGGCGAACAGCGTGCTGACCACGCCACAGGGGTTCGAACAACTGTTTCCGGCGACCGGGGGAGCGCTGTACGGCCAGGCCTCGCACGGCTGGATGGCTGCGTTCCGCCGCTCGGGGTCGGCCAGTCGCCTGCCGGGGCTGATCCTGGCGGGCGGCAGTGTGCATCCGGGCCCGGGCGTGCCGATGGCGGCCATGTCGGGCCGACTGGCGGCCGCGACGGTACTGGCCAACCTCGCTTCGACCAGCCGGTCGCGTCCGGCGGCTACCTCTGGTGGTACGTCGATGCCTTGAGCGATGATGGCCGGCACGGCTTGACCATCATCGCCTTCGTTGGCAGCGTTTTCTCGCCTTATTACACCTGGGCGCTCAAGCGCGGCGCAGCCAGCGCCGAAAATCATTGCGCACTCAATGTGGCGCTCTATGGCCGCGACCATCCACGCTGGAGCATGACCGAGCGTGGCCGTGCGAGTGTGAGCCGCGATGCGTGCAACTTCGCGATCGGGCCGTCGGCACTGCGCTGGACCGGCAGCCACCTGGAAATCTCGATTGACGAGATCAATGTGCCTTGGCCGTCACGGGTACGCGGCGTGGTGCGGGTGCACCCGGCCGGGTTGTCGCGTTTCGGCACCGCGCTGGATGCGGCCGGTCGCCATCGCTGGGGGCCGATCGCGCCATGCGCGCGCGTGGAGGCCGATTTCGAACGACCCGGCCTGCGCTGGAAGGGTGCGGCCTACCTGGATTCCAATGAAGGCGACGAACCGGTCACCGTACCATTTCGCGAATGGGATTGGGCGCGCGCGGCGATGCCGGATGGCCGCACCGCGGTGGTCTACGATGTGCGCGAAAAGACCGGTGTCGAGAAAGTACTGGCGCTGCGCTTCGCGCCCAACGGCGACGCCGAGCCGTTTGCCGCACCGGCGCGCCGCGGCCTGCCGGCCAGCCGCTGGCGCATCAAGCGCAGCATGCGCAGCGACGCCGCTGCGCCATTGCGCATACGCGAAAGCCTCGAAGACGCGCCGTTCTATGCGCGCGCCGTGCTCGAGGCCGGACTGCTGGGCGAAACGGTGACCGCGGTCCACGAAACGCTCAACATCCCGCGCCTGGCGTCGCCGATCACGCGCGTGATGCTGCCGTTTCGCATGCCGCGCGTGGCCTGATTCGCGCCTCGCGCGCGCGTCGTTCGCCGCAACGGACCGGCGCTGCCGCGCGCGCCTCGCGGTGGCCGTTGCGCGTGCGCGCCGCCAGGCGCGATCAGCGCTCCGGCAGTCGGCCGAACACGGTGTTGACGCGGTCGCGTTCGGCCAGACGCAGGAACAACGCGAAGATGGCGGCGATGCGTTGGTCGAGGCTGCGAGCGGGCGCCTGCAGTGGCCGCGCCGCGGCGTCGCGCCTGTCGCATGCGACCACCGCGTCGATCATGAACTGCACCTCAGGCAGGGCTGTCGCGCTGCTGGCGTGGCGCGCGCCGACGGCGGCGATCAAGGCATGCCCCATCAGGGCCAGCTTGCGCTTGCCGCCCACCACCGCGCGCCGATTGACTGAATCGAATCCCGCGCGTTCGATCTCGCAGCCGATCTCGGCGTAGATCAGGCGCGCCCCCATGATGGCGGGCCGGCATGCGCGATCGAGCGTGGCCACGCCGCTCTCGGCACGCTGATACAACACCTCTGCAGCCTTGAGCAGGCGTGCGATCACACCGGCCAGCGCGGCATCGAACACCGGTTCACGCAGCCATTGGTCGGCATCAATGCCGGCTTCGCGCAGCCAGGAAAGCGGCAGGTACAAGCGGCCCGCGCGCGCGTCTTCACCGACATCGCGCGCGATGTTGGTGAGCTGCATGGCCACGCCCAGGTCGCAGGCGCGCGCCAGCGCCAGCGGCGACCTGGCGCCCATGATCAAGGCCATCATCGCGCCCACGGTGCCCGCCACCCGCGCCGCGTACGCGTGCAGGTCGGACAAGGTCTCGTAGCGACGCCCGCAGGTGTCCCACTCGAAGCCTTCGAGCAGCGCCAACGGCAGGGCCTGCGGGATGGCGAAACGGGCGACCACGGCGGCGAAGGCGCGATCGGCCGCGTTGTCCAGCGGGGTGCCTGCATAGATGTGGCGCAGGCGCCCGGTCAGCGCTTCGACCGCGCCCGCGGTGTCGGGTGCCAGATCGATGGCATCGTCGGCCAGGCGGCAGAACGCGTAGAGCGCGATGGCCGGCGCGCGCACCCGGCGCGGCAGCACCCTGGAGGCGGCGAAAAACGATTTGGAGCCGCCGCGCATCAGGTGTTCGCAGGTGGCCAGGTCGCCGCGGGCGCGGCCGGTCAGGTCGGGTTCAGCGTACGAAAGAGGAGACATTGGGCAGCACCGATTCAAGAGCTTTGGCGGACGAAAGGACGCCGGGAATGCCGGCGCCGGGATGGGTACCGGCGCCGACCATGAACAAACCGTCGACATCTTCACTGCGGTTGTGCGGGCGGAACCACGCGCTTTGCAGCAGGTGCGGTTCGAGGCCGAAGGCGGCGCCCTTGTATGAAAGCAGGCGGTCGTGGAAATCCTGCGGGGTGGTGACAAACGAGGTCAGGAGCTTGCTCTCGAAGCCGGGCAGAACGGTGGCGTCCAGCCGGCGCGCGATCGCCTGCCGGTAGGGCTCGGCATGGGCCTGCCAGTCGGTGCCGCTGTCCAGGTGCGGCACCGGTGCCAGCACATAGAACGTGTCGCAGCCGGGCGGCGCCATCGACGGGTCGGTGGCGGTCGGGCGATGCAGGTAGAGGCTGAAATCCTGCGCCAGGTGGTGGCGCTTGAAAATATCCTTCAGCAGTTCGTCATAGCGCGGACCCAGCAGCATCATGTGGTGCGGCACTTCAGGATACGTGGTGCCGGTGCCGAAATACCAGACAAACAGGCTCATCGAATGACGCGAGCGTTCGATGCGCCGGTCGGTCCATTTGCGGCGATGCCGCGGGTGTATCAGGTGGCGATAGGTCCAGCAGGTGTCGGCATTGGACACCACGATATCAGCGCCCAGGTGTTCGCCGTCGGCCAGCAGCACGCCTGTGGCGCGCCCGTGTTCGACGCTGATCTCGCGTACTTCCGCGTTGCAGCGGATCTGCGTGCCCTGACCTGCGATCAGTCCGCACAAACCGCGTACCAACGCCCCGGTACCGCCGATGGCCCAGTGCACGCCGAACTTGCGCTCCAGCGAGGTGATCAGGCTGTAGACGCAAGTCACGGCGAACGGATTGCCGCCGATCAGGAGCGGATGAAAGCTCATCACGATGCGCAGCCGCGGATCGCGCAGGTAGGAGGCGACCATCGAGTGGATCGAGCGCCAGGCGCGCATCTTGAGCATGGCCGGCAGGGCGGCGAACAAGTCGCCGATGCTGTCGAACGCCACCGCACCCAGGCCTTCGAAGCCCAGGCGATAGCAACGCTCGGCCTCGACCAAGAAGCGTTCATAGCCGGGCAGGTCGGCCGGTGCGATGCGCGCCACTTCCGCGCGCATCGCCTGCGGGTCGTTGTTGTAGTCGAACCAGCTGCCGTCGTCGAAGCGGATGCGGTAGAAGGGATCGAGCGCGCGCAGGTCGATGTCGTCGGCCATGCGCTTGCCACACAGGGTCCATAACTCTTCGAGCAGAAACGGGGCGGTGACGATGGTGGGGCCGGCGTCGAAGGTGAAGCCGTCGCGCCGGTGCACATAGGCGCGGCCGCCGGGGGCGTCCAGCTTTTCCAGCACGGTCACGCGGTAGCCGCGCGCACCAAGGCGGATCGCGGAGGCCAGGCCGCCAAAGCCGCTGCCGATGACGATCGCATGCGGTCGTTTGTCCTGCAGCAGCGACGCCGGCACGGCGGGAATCGAACGGGTCATCTTGCATCTCCAGTGGGTGCGCCCGGCCGACCGGCGCGGCGGTGCGCGCGTGCCAGGGCCAGGATCAGCGCGGCGATGCGCCGCGGCGCTTCTTCATGCGCCAGGTGGCCCAGACCGGGCAGGCGCGTCAGCGCGGCGCCGGGAACCATGCCGGCGAGCGTTTCGGCCTGATGCGGAGGAACGGTGAGGTCGTTGCCGGCCGCCACCAGCTTGAGCGGCAGGTCGAGTCGCGCCAGGTGCGGCTTGAGCTCCGCCAGATTCCACTGCGCCATCATGGCGAGCGCCGCGGCTACATGCACCGGGTTGCTTGCCAGCCGCGCGTACAGGGCCACGCCTTGCGCATCGACTCGCGAGCCGGTTTGCGCAAGCAGGCGGTCCACCAGCGGGCTTGCGGCCGCATGGCGGGCGAACATGCGCGGCACCTGCGGCACGCCGGCGAGGATCCTGGCCAGCGGTCCGAATACCCGGCCCGGCAGGCCCGGCAGCGGCAGCAGGGCGCCGTTGAGGCTGACAATCGCCGCGCCCGGCAGGGTGCGCGCCAGCGCCATGCGTACCAGCACGGCGGCGCCGGCCGAGTGGCCGACGGCGAGCGCCGGCTGCATCTTGAGGGCGGCCACCAGCGCGGCGATGGCGTGTGCGAAGGCGCTGAGCGAGTAGCCATGCGCGGTGGGCTGGGCGCTGAAGCCGTGGCCTGGCAGGTCCGGTGCGAGCACGGTGAAGTGGCGTGCCAGGCGGGGCGCCAGGTCGCGCCAGGAATGACTGCTGGCGCCGGTGCCGTGCAGCAACAACAACACCGGGCCGCTGCCCATCACCTGGACATGCCAGCGCATGGCGCCTACGGTGACGAAGCGGCTGGCGGCGCGATTCGGCCAGTCGGCGCCATCGCGTTCCCAGTCGAGCGCTGTGGTGCGCGCGGCCGTCGGGTTGGTGTGGAGTGCGCTTGATCGATCCAGGCGCGGCATTGTCATCATGCGGCGTGCATTCTCAGAAACGCCAGCGGCGGCGCAGATCGACAAGGTGGCAAACCAGCGCCGCCAGCATGCATGGTCCGACCGCATACCAGGCCGCGCCGCTGGTGGCCAGGCGCAGCGCCATGATCAGGCACAGGCCGGCCAGAAGGTTGGGTAACAGGTCGGCGGCGCCGATGCCGCGCCCGGTGCGCATCGCATAGACCGATAGCACGATACCCTCGATGAGGGTGATAGCAAGGATCGCGTCAACCAGGGTCGCCAGATCGAAGAATTCGCGCATGCGCAGCTACCCGCGGGCCGGGCCATGGGCATCGTCGCGAGCGTCGCCGACGATGCGGCGACGCGCTTGACGCAGCGCCAATGCCACCGCCGCTACCACCAAAGGGATCGACAAGCCGACGGCGACATCGGGGTTGAAACGCACGCCGGCCGACTGCAGCGCCTTGGCCGCGTAGCCGACAATGCCGACCAGATAGTAGGTGATGGCTGCCACCGACAAACCCTCGACGGTCTGCTGCAGGCGCAACTGCAGGCGCGCGCGGCGATCCATCGACGCCAGCAAGCTCTGGTTCTGCCGTTCGCGCACGATATCGACGCGCGTCGACAGCAGGGCACTGGCGCGCGCCACCCGCTCGGAAAGATCGCGCAGGCGGCGCGACACCGATTCGCACGTGGCCATGGCCGGCGTCAGCCGCCGCTGGGTGAACTCCCTGATGGTCTGGAAGCCGGTCAGCGGCGTTTCGCGCAATTCGTCGATGCGTTGCGTGATCAGATCGTAGTAGGCGCGCGCCGCGCCAAAGCGAAAACTGCTGGCGGCCAGACCGCTTTCGACTTCAGCCGCCAGGCGCGTGAGCTCGCCCAGCAGCTTTTCATCCTGGTCCGCGCCGCCGGCCATATCGTCGGTCAGGGCGGCCAGGGCGCGTTCGATCGCCAGCACGCGTGGTGACTGGCGGCGCGCGATGGGCAGGGCCAACAGCGCGATCATCCGATAGGCTTCGATTTCAAACAGGCGCTGCATCAGGCGGCCGGCCTGCGGCGGGCTCAGTGCGCGGTCGAGCAGGACGAAGCGGGAGCAGCCGTCATCGTGAATCCGGAAATCGGTAAAGGCGTAGCCCACGCCCTCGCCCAGCGCGGCGCCGATCGCCGGGTTGTTGTTGAAATACTGGGTCATGCTGGCCGGATCCGGCGCGCGCTCGGGCGCCGCTGCCAGGTTCGCGTGCGCCGCCGCGATGGTTTGACCGGGCATCCGTGCCAGCCATTCGGGCGGCAGGAATCCCGCGGCGGTTTCGGCGAACGGCTCGGCGCCCAGGCCGGCTACGAAGAATGTATAGCTGGAGAACTCGCCGTGGCGCTCCCACTTGAAACGCAAGGCGCCCAGGTCCGCGGTGAAGTGGGTCGCGCCCGGGCCCGGCGGCGCCACGTGAAAGCGTTCGCACAAAGAACCCACGTGCGCCAGTTCCTGCAGGCGCTCCTGGGTGTCGAAGATGACCGCCAGATAGGACGCGCGCGCCGGCGTCTCCAGCGCTTCCGGCGGACGGGCGTGGACCTCGTTGGCCAGGCTGAATCGTTCCGGATGATCCTGCGGCAGCGGCGTGATGGCTGGCATCTTCAGGTCAGGGCACCGCCACCGGCTGGCGTGCCGCCATCAGCCATCGGTCAGGGGCAGGCCTCACGGTCTCACCACACCGACCAGATGGGCCAGGTCTTTGAAGAAAATTCGCACATGCGCCATCGGGCGCGAGCGCACCAGACGCTTGTTCATGTAGGCGTCGAAGGTCAGCTGCTGCACGTCGCGGTCGCGGCAGATGCTCACGAAACGCTCGCGTCGCTTGTCGCTGGAGTACCAGAAACGCTGCATGATGCCCAGGATCCAGAACACCCGGCCGTGTTCGCGCATGAAGCGCTTGCGGGCTTGCGCCAGGGCACGGGCACGGCCGGTGGCCAGGGCCTGCTCCACCGCTTCGGCTGCCAGCCTGCCGCCGACCATCGCGTAGTAGATGCCTTCACCCGAGGCCGGCGCGACCACGCCAGCGGCGTCGCCGGCCAGCACCACATCGCGGCCGTTGTCCCAGGTGGGCAGGGGTTTCATCGGGATCGGTGCGCCCTCGCGGCGGATCGTCTGCGCGTCAGCCAGGCCGGTGGCCTTGCGTACCTGGGCCACCGCGGCGCGTTGCGAGAATCCCTTGTGCGCGCTACCGGTGCCGATGCTGGCGGTATCCCCGTGTGGAAAGATCCAGGCGTAGAAATCCGGGGAAAAGCCGCCGTTGTAGATGACGTCGCAGCGCTGCGGCAGGTAGTCGGCGCTGCCAGCCGCAGGCGCGCGGACGATCTCGTGGTAGGCGAATACGCAATGGCCCATATGCGCGTTGGGAATCGTCTGTGCCGCCACGGCGGAGCGGGCGCCGTCGGCGCCGATCACCATGCGCGCCCGCACGCGGCGCGGCGCTGGGTCGGCGTCGCCGCCCCGATAGCAGATGATGGCGGTGCCGTCGGTGTCGCGCTCAAGGCGCTCGAAGGTGCCGGTTTCGCGCGTGGCACCCGCCGCCACCGCGCGCTGCCGCAGCCATTCGTCGAAGTGCTCGCGATCGACCATGCCGACAAAGCCGCCCTCGATTGGCATCTCGACCCGTTTGTCCGAGGGCGCGATCATGCGCGCCGTATTGATGCGCGCCACCAGCAGCCCATCGGGAATCGCGAAGTCACGTATCAGGCGTGGCGGAATGGCGCCGCCGCAGGGCTTGACCCGTCCGCCGCGATCGAGCAGCAGCACCGAACGGCCGCCGCGCGCCAGGTCGGCCGCCGCGGTCGCGCCAGACGGGCCGCCGCCTACCACCACTGCATCGTAAGTCTGTTGCGTATCTGTCATGGTTTCCCTCACTAAGATGCAACCAGCGCGCTTGCGGTGGTTGCGGGTGGAACGTTGCGGGCGGGCGCCCGCGTCACCGGCGCGATGCGCAAAGCCAGCGCGGCGGCACACAAAAACAGCAGGCCTTCGGCGAAAAACACCGCCGCGTAGGCCGTGCCCGGGCTGCCGATCAAGGCCCGCGCCAGGTCGCTGGCGGCGGTTCCCGCCAGGCCGCCCAAGCCGAATGCGATCGCCTGCGCCGCACCCCACAAGCCCATGCGCACCCCCTCGCGCGAGGCCTGCCCGGCGCCGGCCAAACTCATCATCGAGCCGATGGCGGCGATCGAGAACGCGCCATTGAAAAGTCCCAGTGCGAACACCGTTGGTTTCAAAGGCCAGGCCGGGCCGATCAGGCCGCCCATGGCAAGGCCGGCAAGCGCGATGCCCGAGGCGATGCAGCCGGCCACGGTCCACACCTTGAGCGAGCCGAACCATGCCCCCCGGGCGCTGCCGGCCACCGCTGCCACCAGCAACATTCCCGCCAGCACGCCGCCGTGCTGTACACCGGACAAGCGGGTGGTCTCGCCGGGCGTCATGCCGTAGACGGTGCCGGCGAAGGGCTCGAGGATCAGATCCTGCGCGCTGTAGGCCAGCATTGACACAAAGACGAAAATGGTGAAACGCCGCGCTTGCGGATCGGCCCAGGTTTGCCGCAGCGCGGTGCCAAATGAGACCGGCGCCGCGGCTGGCGTCGTCGCGCCGGTCGCGGCCTGCGCGCTACCCTCCACATTGCGCACGGCCAGCAGCGCCAGGACAAACGCCAGTGCACTGACGCCGGCGGTGACGGCAATCAGTCGCGTCCAGGAAAACGGATCGAGCAGGTGGCCGGCGGCGGTGGCCGTCAGGATGAACCCGCCGATCATCATCAGCCACACGATGGTGGCGGCCGGCGCACGGCGCTCCGGCACCACCCGTTTGGCCAACAGCACCAGGAGCGAAGTGCCGGCGGCGCCGACGCCGATGCCGACCATGCAAAAGGCGAGCAGGGCCAGTGCCAGGCCGGCGGCGAAATGGGTGGCCATCAGGGCCGTGGCGCAGGCCGCGGCGACACCGCCGGCGGCCAGCACCGCCATGCCGCCGATGATCCATGGGGTGCGGCGCCCGCCGACGTCCGAGCCGTGGCCCAGACGCGGCCGCATCACCTGAACCAGGTAATGCAGCGCCACCAGCGCGCCCGGCAGCAGGGCGGGCAGGGCCAGTTCGACCACCATCACGCGGTTGAGCGTCGAGGTGGTCAGCACTACCACCGATCCCAGCGCCATCTGCACCAGGCCCAGCCGGACGATACCCATCCAGGTCAACGGGGGCTGGTTCATGCGACCCCCGTAGCGCTAGACTTGAGGGCGAAGGCGCTGACCAGCATGCCGATCACGAAGAAGTTGACCCCGACCGCGCTGTACCAGGTGGCGCGCGCCAGTGGGTCCTTGATGAAGCGGTCCATCAGCACCAGTTGCACCGCCAACAGCAGGCCAACCGCCAGCGCATGCCAGGGGCTGTTCCAGGCCAGCAACAAGGCCACCACGATACCCTGCGGCAGCGCCATGGCGAGGCAAGCCACCTGCGCAGCGCGTTGCGGGCCAAGCAGCACCGGCAGGGAGTTGATCCCCATCTTGCGGTCGCCCTCGATGGCCTTGAAGTCGTTGAGCGTCATGATGCCGTGCGCACCAGCGCTGTAGAGCGCTGCCAGCAGCAGCGAGCGCCATTCCGGCATCAGCCCGCCGGCCATCACCGCCGCGCCGGTAATCCACGCCAGGCCCTCATAGCTGATCGCGCAGGCGGAGTTGCCCCACCAGCCGTTGCGTTTCAGGCGCAGCGGCGGCGCGCTGTAGGCCCAGGCCAGCAGCAGTCCGGCGGCAGCGGCGCCAAAACCCCAGGGCCCCAGAAGGGTGGCGAACGCCAGCGAAACCACCGTCCAGGCTACCGCGATATACAGGCCCCAGTTCCCGGGCACGCGCCCGGACGGGATCGGCCGCTGCGGTTCGTTGATGGCGTCGACATGGCGATCGAACCAGTCGTTGACGGCCTGGCTGGTGGCGCACACCAGCGGCCCGGCCAGCGCCACGCCGGCGGCGATCAACAGCCATTTGCCGTCGGCGGTCACGCCTGAGGCGACCGCGCCGCAGGCGAATGCCCACATCGGCGGGAACCAGGTGATCGGCTTGAACAACTCGGCGACGGCACTGGCGGCTGGGAAAGGCATGGTGGACACGTCTGACGCTTGCAATAGACGTGAAATTACACTTGACAGTTTAATCCGTCAACTTAAATTTACACTTTTATTTCACTGAACTTGGCGGCTGTGTGCTCGCCTCGCGGTCATCTCGCGGCCCGCCGTTGCACACACCCACAGGTTGACCGTGTGCACGGGGGCGTGCAAAAAAAGCACAGCGCGAGGCGGCCGCGCTGGTGGGGCAGGGGCATCCGGCGCTTGCCGGGCCCCGTTACGCCACCGCCACGCCGACAGGCTGCCAGGCCTAGTGCTTGTCGCCTTCGGTCGGCAAGTCACCCAACCCGTGGCGCCGCAGCTTCACATACAGGCTTTGGCGCGAGAGGCCGAGCATTTCCGCGGCCGAGGCACGATTGTCCTGGGTCAATTCCAGGGCTGCCTCGATGCACAGCTTTTCGATCAGGTCGGTGGACTCCTGAACCAGGTCTTTGAGCGGCACCTGCCCGACCAACTCGGCCAACTGTTCGACCGAGCGCGCCGAAGAGCGGCTACCGGTAGTTGCAGGCGCCAGGCGGCGGCCGGTGCTGCGTACCGCGAAGCCGAAACACGGCGGCTTGTGATTCTGCAGCGACACCGCCGAGATCTCGACTTCGGTCGACAAACCCTGTTCGCCGCGCATGTTGGTGCTGAACAAACGCACCGAGCCGTGCTGGCGCAGATTGGCGATCAAGACGCTCAAGTCGACCCCCGAACGCCCCAGCCAGCGTTCCAGGGACTCGCCGCGCAATTGCTCGTCGGTGGCTACCTGGGCCAGGTTCAGGAAAGCCGAATTGGCCACCAGGATCAGGCCGTCGGCATCGGTGACCACAAAGCCGTCGGGCATGCGGTTCACGGTTTCGGCCAGCAAATCGCTGGCCGACTTGCGCGCGGCCGCACGCAGCGGCGGCGTATCGGACGCATGCCCGATGCGCACCAGAAACATGGCTGCGTCTTCCTGGCGGAATAGCGAAGCGGCCACGATCAGCGTCTCGCCGACCTGTGCACCTTCGCAGCGGGTCTCGTCGGATTGTCCGGTGGCGCGCACGCCCGCCAGCAGGGCCTGCGCCGAACGCTGCCCCGTCTCGGAAAACGCATCGGTGACAAAGCGCCCCACCACTTCGCCGGGCGAGCGCCCGAACAGGCTGGCCGCACGCGAGTTGGCCTCGACGATTTTTTGCGTCTGCGCACTGACGATCAGCACCGCTTCCGGCACCATTTCGAACAGGTGGCGATAGCGGGTCTCTGCCTGCCGCAACTGCCAGTAATCGCGCTCCATCGATTGTTGCGCGTCCACCAGGCGCTGTTGCAGCGCTGCCACCTGGCGCAAATCGCGTCCGATGGCCACCACATGATTCTTGTTCTCGATGCGAATCGCCGAAAACATCAGCGGCAGGTCACTGTTGGGGGCCAGCGCGAGATTGATGTGGCGCCAGCGCGGCACGCCCGACTCGGTGGCCGAGGCGAGCAGCGACTGCACCTTGGGGCGACTTTCGTAGGTCACCGTATCGATCCACGGGCGGCCCAGCCAGGCGGAGCAATCTTCCTTGGCGATTTCTTCGATGCCGGTGGCCACGTCACGGATCACGCCTTTATCGTCGACGATCAACACCACATCGGAAGACGCCGCGATGAGCTGCGCCGCGGTCTTGGCCGGCAGGGCACCCAGGCTATTCTCGGGGGCGATGAATGGAGTCATTACATTCCTTCTGCGATAAACGATCGCTTGAACCGCACGGACATACAAAACTAAAGCTGACTAAACAAACAAGTTCAACGCATCGATGCCGGGCCGAACGTCGGCACCTGCAATCCAGTGAAGGCTACCGAACTTTCCGTATCCCGGGTTCTGCACCAAGGGCCGCCGCAGCGTGCCAAAGTCGCGCACACTCCCTATCTTGAAACCAGGATCCAGCAACGTTCAGCGAGATTGGAAATTTCAGTCAGACACTACTTCCCAACGACTGTATAGCGTATGTGGATCGAGATGTCAACATAAATTGACATATTCAACATATCACTTGATATACTGTCCAGTGTCCTGAACAAACCGGGGGTGGCCGGGCCGGGAAGGGCCGGCCGGTCATCGCAGCGGATTGATTTTTTGCACGATCGAAAGCGGCGCGATTCCGTTTTCGTCGGCTCGGCTCGTACCAGGCAGGCATGAGCCCAAGACATGGCGTGACGCCACGTCGGCGCGCAGGCGTCGCGCCCTGAGGCCGACGCCGCGCTCACCCAGGCCAGGCTGTTAGCCTGCAGCCTGAAAGCGGGAGTTTCTTACCGCGGTTTCCGCCTTGTCTACCGCCTCGCGCGCGTCGGTGCCGAAGGCGTCGGCGCCTACTTGTGCGAAGTATTCCGGGTGCAAGGCGAACAAGGGGCCGCCCACCATTACCACCACCTTGCGATTGCGCGAAGCCTTGCGCACGGTGGCGACCAGGGTGCGCACGTCCTCGACCAGTTGCAGTGAGCCGGCCGACAAGCCAACGACTTCAAACCAGGTATCGCGCACCGTATTTTCAAGCTCGGCTGCCGAGCGAATCGGCTCGCCCCAGACCTCCCAGCCTTCGCGCCTGAAAAACTCGCCCACCATGAAAAGCCCGAAAGTGTGCTGTTCTCCCGGTGCCGCCGCCAGCATCACACGGCGCCCCAGTGCATCGGAGGCACCGCCGCCGCGGAACGCCGGACCCAACTCCAGCAACATGCGGTGCAGGCGAGACAGGCCGATGGTCACATCGGCGAAACTGCACAGGTCTTCCTCCCACAGGTAACCGAGTCGGCGCGCGGTGGGGCCCAGCAAATCCAGATACAGGCCTTCGGCTCCGAATCCAGCGGTGCGCGCGGCTTCCATATAGTCATGTGCCGGCCCTTCCGCCGGCAGCAGCAGCAGGTCGGCGAACTCCTCAACGCTGATGGCGTTGGCGACGCCGGCCCACATGGCGCTGTCATCGCGCCCGGCCTTGGGTTCGATTTGGTGCGCCATCATCAGGCGCGGAATGATTTCTGTTTCGATCGTCTGCACCAAAGACAGCAGGTGATCGTCTCGTCCGTTCGGGCTTGCGCGCGGAGCACGGGTGCCAACGCGCTGGCTTGGCAGGTCGCCGTCATCGCAGCCAATTGCGGCCGTACTGCTTGCCGCCTGATCTGAACCCACCTTGTTCATGACGCCGCCTCCGGCATACAACATTGATTTTGTGCGGGCCACCTGCCACCACCCGCGCCCCTGTGTCCAAGCCCCGCTTCGCACCCGCACGCTGTCCAGAATGCGAACCGGGTGCAGGGTTTGGGCGGAGGCTGAGCATACAAGCGTGATTTTTTCCACAAAACAGCGCACTGTCAAGTTGCAATGCAACACTATGTAATAAGGGAATTACGTCAATTAAAGTTGACATGTTTTGAAAAGCCGTCTACATTCACTTACATCCATGCAACCATACGCAGGCGAATCGATGGAGAAGCACAGATCGCACGTCAATTCAGGTCAGCCGCTCTACACGGCGGCCGAACGGGTGCGGCGCGACCGGTCGAAGTGGACCCTGGTGCAAGGGGTGCTGGCACCGGTGCAGTTTCTGGTGTTCGCTGTCAGCTTGCTGCTGGTGGTGCGCTACCTCTGGACGGGTGAAGGCTACAGCGCGGCCACGCTTTCCATCGTGATCAAGACGGTCTGCTTGTACACCATCATGGTGACCGGCGCGATCTGGGAAAAGGAAGTTTTCGGCTGCTACCTGTTCGCCCGCCCGTTTTTCTGGGAAGACATGGTCAGCATGCTGGTGCTGGCCCTGCACACCGCATACCTGATGGCGCTTGCCACGGCCTGGCTCGATGCGCGCAGCCTGATGTGGCTGGCGCTGGCGGCCTATGCCAGCTACGTCGTCAACGCCGCCCAGTTCGTGCTCAAGTTGCGCGCCGCGCGCTTGCAACGCATGCCGGTGGCCTCCGAGGCGGCCGATTCCGGGCTCGGCTACGCCAAATGACCGACATGAGCGCCGTTCCGCCGCCCAGCGCCTTGCCCGCGATGCAGGAAATCAAGGTTCTGCGCGAGCGCGGCCAGCGCGAGGTGTTCTGCGGGCTCACCGGTATCGTGTGGCTGCATCGCAAGATGCAGGACGCGTTCTTTCTGGTGGTGGGCTCGCGTACCTGCGCCCATCTGGTGCAGTCCGCCGCCGGCGTCATGATTTTCGCCGAGCCGCGCTTCGGCACCGCGATCCTCACCGATCGTGACTTGGCCGGCATGGCCGACGCCAACGATGAGCTCGATCGCGTCTGCACCAGCCTGCTCGAGCGTCGCCCAGACATCCGCACCCTGTTCCTGGTGGGTTCGTGCCCGTCGGAGGTGATCAAGCTGGACCTGGGCCTGGCTGCGGAGCGCCTCAACCGGCGCCTCTTGCCGCATGTGCGTGTGATCAATTATTCCGGCTCCGGTATCGAGACCACCTTCACCCAGGGCGAAGACAACGCGCTATTGTCGATGGTGCCGCTGATGCCAGTGGCGGCCGAGCGCCAGTTGCTGGTCGTGGGTTGCCTGGCGGATGTGGTCGAGGACCAGTTCCGGCGCGTTTTCGAAGCC
>JBEIFV010000083.1:0-26046 GCA_040382235.1 Burkholderiales bacterium | reverse complement strand
GCCTTCAGGTCCTTCAGGTCGGTCTGCGCCGACGAGATGTTGAGCAGGGCATCCGGCGCCTTGGGATCATCCGGCCAGGTGTCGACCACTTGTTGCTGAGCCGCTATCGCGCCCTTGTAATCGCGCAATGCGAACAGCGAATTGCCGATCCAGTATTGGGCGGAGGGCGCCAGCGTGCTGGCGGGATAGGTCTTCATGAAGGCGGTGAAGGCCTCGACCGCGCCCTTGTAGTTGGCCGCCTTGACCAGATTGAGGCCGTTCTCGTAGGCCTTTTGTTCCTCCACCGTCGGACCCTTGGGCTTTTCCACGACCGTGGGCGGCGGCGGGGTTTCAAGCTTGCGCACACGACCATCGAGATCGACATAGAAATCGCGCTGTCGCTTGGCGGCATTTTCCAGTTCGTTGGTCAGGACTTCGATCTGGCCGCGCAGGCGCGCGATATCCTGCTTGAGCGACTCCATCTGAATGCTCAGGTCGATCAGCTGGCGGGCCTGGGTTTCCGCTCGCGTGTCGACGCGTGATTCGACGCCGTCAACACGCCTGACATCGCTGCTGCGCTGGCCTTCGAGCTGACGCACGCGATTGTGCAACTCGTCGTCCTTGAAAAGCTGGGCATACGCCGGCGCGGCCGCCGCGCACAACGCGGCCACGACCCAGGCAGCGGTCACACGCGCCTTAGGGAAAGACTGTCTACTGAGCACGATAGGAGAGGTCGCTGCGACGGTTTTCGGCGTACGCCGCATCATCCTTAGCCAGCGCCTTCGGCTTTTCTTCACCGAACGACACCGCTTCGAGTTGTGCTTCGGATACACCCAGCAACTGCAGCATTTTCTTGACCGCCTCGGCGCGCTTCTGGCCCAGCGAAAGGTTGTACTCGCGGCTGCCGCGCTCGTCCGTGTTGCCCTCGACCACAAGCTTGCGAGCGGGGTTCTTGCGCAGGAAAGCGGCGTGTGCCTCCACCAGCGACCGGTATTCCGGCTTGACTTCAAAACTGTCAAGATCGAAATAGACGCTGCGCTTGGCCAATACTCCGCTGCTGAGTTCGTCGACACCCTGTGGTTGCACCGTGGTGATGACGCCAGTGGTCGGCGCCGGCGGAGGGGGCTGTGGGGCCGGTGCGGTCGTGGTCGTTGGCGGCCGTCCCTGGCTCTCGGTGACCGGAGCTTCCGCTTGTCTGTCGCCGGACGAAGAGCAAGCCGCAACCAGTGTGCCAAGTACTGCGATGGAAATCAAACGGATCATGGTGTTCTTCCTCGAGGCTTTTGGCCTATTTGGTAAAGGGGCCCCAAGCGGGTTCCCTGGCATCGGCGGCGGACACCGACAATCGTTGTTTGACGCGGCCATCACTGGAAACTGCTGCCAGCACGCCCTTTCCGCCGATTTCGGTCGCGTAGAGGATCATCTTGCCATTCGGGGCGAAGCTTGGACTCTCGTCCTTGACGGTATCGGTCAGGGTCAGTTCCTGGCCGCCGCCGAGGTCGAGCGTGCTGATCTGGAACGAGCCGCCGTTGCGCGTGACGTAGGCGAGCGTCCTGCCATCCGGGCTCACCTTGGGACTGACGTTATAGGCGCCCTTGAACGTGACGCGACGGGCCTCGCCGCCGGTGGCCGGGATGCGGTAAATCTGCGGGCCGCCACCGCGATCGGAGGTGAAGTAAATCGAGCTGCCGTCCGGCGAGAAGACCGGTTCGGTATCGATGGAATTGCTGGTGGCCAGGCGCCGCGGCTCGCCGCCAGCGGCCGGAATCAGGTACAGCTGCGAGCCTCCGCTAAGGGTCAACACGACCGCGAGCTCGCGCCCGTTGGGCGACCAGGCTGGCGCGCTGTTGCTGCCCTTGAAATTGGCCACCAATGTGCGTTTGCTGGTGTAGATCTCGTGCACCCAGATCTGCGGCTTGCGATTCTCAAAGGAAACGTATACCAGCCGGTTGCCGTCGGGCGACCATTTGGGCGAGATGATGGGTTCGCGCGAAGTCAGGGCCGATTGTTCGTTCTGGCCGTCGGAATCGGCCACGATCAGATCGAAGCGTTCCCCGGATTTCTTGACGTAGGCGATCTTGGTATTGAAAAAACCCTTCTCGCCGGTGATTTTCTCGTGGATGTCGTCGGCCACCCGGTGCGCCGTGGTGCGCGTCAACGCAGGGGCCAGCGTGTAGGCAAAATTCCCCAGCTCTGCTTGCTTCACAATATCGACCAGGCGCACGCGCACGGTGAGCCGGCCGTCAGGAGCCGGCACCACCACCCCGATGGCCAAAAAGTCCGCATTGCGTGCGGTCCAGTCGCCAAACCTTACCTGCGATACTTCGGTCGGCACCGGGGCGATGCCGGCGGTATCGACGAGCTTGAACAGCCCGCTGCGCTCAAGGTCGGCGCGTACCACCCTGGTCAGACTCTCGGGCAGCGCCGCCTCGCCGGGAAAGTTGGTGATGGCGATCGAATACTGGCGCGCACCGGCACCACTGACCTCGATGGTCATTTGCGCGCCAGCCGGCAGCCCGCACGACAAGGCGAGCAAGACTAGGATGCGGAACAGGCGCGCCATTGAACACTCCATAAAGCGCCAATTATAAGGAAACACTGAATGAGCCCGTAGCGAACGGGCGTGCCTTTTGCATCGCTCCCTGCCAGAAGGGGCTACCGTTCGAGATTTTGCGATACAGGGACTCGTTCAATGTCTTCATGGAGTCCGGCATCATTCATCCTTGGGCCGCATCTTGAGAATGAGAAGTCGGTCGATCGCCACGCCCGCCGGCGGGGCCGGCAGCGGACTCGAAGCTACGATCGCACGTTCGGCCGCCTCGTCGTAGGCGGGGTTGCCGCTGGACCTGATCCTGCGGACCGATCCGACTTCGAGTCCGGGCAACAGGCTCACTTCAAAGGCGGCCTCGGGATTGCCATTGACGGCGGCGGCCACCATATACGGCACGCGCCGGCGCACCACGTTGCGCACTCGATCAGCCCACTCGGCCTGGGCACGTGCACCTTGCGCCGCCGCAAGTGCCGCACCATCACGTGCGGCCTTGCTGGCGGCGCTTTCGCGTTCCACCGCTTTGCTGACTTCTTCCCGTGCCAGCGCCGCCTTGATCGGATCGTCGTTCGGGGTCGTCTTTTCCTCGCGGCGGAGCGCGGGTTTAGGCGGCTCTTCTTTCCGCGCCAGCGGCTTCTTTTCGTCCTTGATTGCGATATCCGGTTTTGCCGGTGCCGGTTCGGCCTTTGGCTCCTCGCGAACAGGTGGACGGGGCGGTGCCACCGGCACTGCCTGCACCGGCGCGGCCACGCGTGCAGGTTCGCTCCACAACTCGGCTTCGATCGCGGCCGGCGGCCGGCTTTGCCAGCGCACCCCGAAATACAGGAAGGCGAACAGCAGGCCGTGCATCGCCACCGCCAGTGCGACCGACCAGGCGGTGGCGGCACGCGCCTGGCGTGGCGGCAGTAATGGTGCGAGGCTGGCCCCGGTCATCACTTGCCCGCCGGTTTCACCGCCAGGCCGATGCGCTTGATGTCGGCCTTCTGCAGTTCATCCATGACACCAAGCACCGCTTCGTAGCGCACGCTCTTGTCGGCCGAGATGACCACCGGGGTATCCGGTTTCTCGGCCTGGCGCGCTTTCGCATAGCGCACCGCTTCGGCGCGCTCGACCGGTTTGTCGATTTGCGCCGCGCCACGCTCGCGCAGGCGCAGGCCGGCGTCGGCACCGATGATGATCTCGATCGGCGTCGCCGGCGCGTTGGAGGCGCGCGCGACCGAAGGCAACTCGATCTGGCCCGGCACCACCAGCGGTGCTGTGACCATGAAGATGACCAGCAACACAAGCATCACGTCGATATACGGCACGACATTGATTTCGTTCATCATGCGGCGGCGGCTGCCGCGATTGCGGATCGCGTTCATGACAGTTCGAAGTGGGCGCGCAAAAGGTCGAAGGTGACCTCGGTGGCGCCGGCAACGGCCAGATCGCTGCGTTCGGCCGGCACGCACAGGAGATTCATCGTTGACTGGTAGATGCGATAGCCAAGGTCGTCCAGCAGATAAGCCGGCAGCGCGCCCTGGTCGCGTGCCAGCCATTCCACCTGCATCAGCGGTCGATCGCGTTCGATGGTGGCGCGCGCGCCGGCGAGTACGTCGCGTTCCATGCCCTCGACATCGATCTTGATGAAATCGACGCGCGCCAGCGCCAGGCTGTCGAGCGTGATCACGTCGATGCTTTCCCCGCGCTCGGCGCGCGCCCGCTCAACGCTTCCGGGCGCGAATTGCGGATGGGGCCCTTCCTCGACCAGGCCCATGCCGCCGAAGTTCCAGTTGCGCGCGTAATCGACCGGCGGCAAGCGCAAGCGGCCGGGCGCCGCACCGATCGCAACCTGGCGCGCATGGACATTTTCGACGCTGTTGATGGCCAGGTTGCCCATCAGCATCTGGAACACGATGCGCTGCGCCTCGAAGGCATGCACCACGCCGTGCGCACCGACCAGAGACGAAAACCACAGGCTGTGGACACCGATGTTGGCGCCGATATCGAGCACTACCGGGTCGGCGCGGCACATGCGGATCAGGGTCGCCAGATTGTCGAGTTCGGGCTGCACGTAATGGCCGCCCTGCATCAGGTCCCAGCCAACCCCGAAGCGTTCGCCCCCCACTTCCATCCAGTCGTTGCGGTTGACGATCATGGTGCCGTATGCGGTGGGCACGATGACGTTGTAGCGGCTTCCTTGCATCGGTTTCTCCTAGCGCGCCTGGCGCTGCAGGATGTTGGAGAATTCCTCGATGAAGCTCTCGAAGCGGATTGCCAGCCGGTCGATGTCGTGCGCGTAGCGGTTATAGGCGACCACTGCGGGGATCGCGGCGAACAGGCCGATCGCGGTGGCCACCAGTGCTTCGGCGATGCCCGGCGCGACGTTGGCCAGTGTTGCCTGTTGCACATTGGCCAGGCCGCGAAACGAATTCATGATGCCCCACACTGTGCCGAACAGACCCACATAGGGCGAGACCGAACCGACCGAGGCCAGGAATGCCAGATGCGCTTCGAGGTCGTCCATCTCGCGCTGGTAGGTGGCACGCATGGCGCGCCGCGCGCCTTCCAGCTGGACCGCCGCATCGGAGCGCTGCGAAGCCTTGAGCTTGATGTATTCGCGCATGCCGGCTTCGAAGATGCGCTCCAGGCTGCCCGAACCGTGACGATCATTGGCTGCTGACTGGTACAGGGCGTTCAGGTCGGCACCCGACCAGAAGTCACGTTCGAATTTTTCGGTCTGCGCCTTGGCACGGCGCAGCGTGAACCATTTGCGGAAAATGTAGGACCAGCTCATCAACGAAACCACGAACAGCAGCGCCATCACCGCCTGTACCAGCAGGCTGGCGTTGGTGATGAGACTCAGTATCGAGAGGTCCTGGGTGACGGTCATGCGCTTGACTTCGGTCTGAGATCGGGAATCACCCGCGGTTTGAGAGTGTCGGCTTCGAGGCAGGCCAGTTTGACCCGTGCGCGCGCGATGGGTTCGCCGGCCACGCAGGCCTCCTGGTCGATCAGGTGATAGACATGATGCTTCGAAGGGGTCAACGCGACGCTTATGTCGATCAGGTCGTCAAGCCGTGCGACCTTGAGGTAGTCGATCTCGAGTCGGCGGATCACGAAAACCAGATTATCGCGGGCTTTGAGATCGGTCTGCTCGTGTCCCAGCCAGCGCAGCCATTCGGTACGCGCCCGCTCGAAGAACTTCAAATAATTGGCGTGATACACCAGGCCAGAGAGATCGGTGTCCTCGTAATAGACGCGGACCTGCCAGGCGAAGTGATTGTGCAGGTTGTCGGGCGAGTTCAAAACAGGTCCTGGTTCGGGTGTGCGGCCGGTGTGATCAGGCCGAAATGGCGATACGCACCTGGCGTGGCGATACGCCCGCGTGGGGTACGCTGCAGGTAGCCCTGCTGGATCAGGTAGGGCTCGAGCACGTCCTCGATGGTTTCGGATTCTTCTCCGATGGCCGCGGCCACGTTGTCGAGTCCGACCGGGCCGCCCGAGAATTTCTCGATGATGGCCAACAGCAGCTTGCGATCCATCAAGTCCAGGCCGATGGCGTCGACGTCCAGCATCTTCAGCGCGCTGTCGGCCACGGCTTGCGACACCGCGCCCTGGGCTCTGACTTCGGCATAGTCGCGCACCCGCCGCAGCAGCCGGTTGGCGATGCGCGGCGTGCCGCGCGAGCGCCGTGCGATCTCGAGCGCACCATCATCGCTGGTTTCCACCTTGAGCAGCCTGGCGGAGCGTTGCACGATGCGTTGCAGTTCGGCGGGTGAATAGAATTCCAGGCGCTCGACAATACCGAAGCGGTCGCGCAGGGGGTTGGTCAGCATGCCGGCACGGGTGGTGGCGCCGACTAAGGTGAACGGTTGCAGGTCAAGCTTGACCGAGCGTGCGGCCGGTCCTTCGCCGATCATGATGTCGATCTGGAAATCCTCGAGCGCCGGATAGAGAATTTCCTCGACCACTGGCGACAAACGGTGAATCTCGTCGATGAACAGCACGTCGTTGGCTTCGAGATTGGTCAGCAGAGCAGCCAGGTCGCCGGGACGCTCCAGCACCGGTCCCGAGGTGTGACGCAGGTTGACGCCCATTTCGCGCGCGATGATGTGCGCCAGGGTGGTCTTGCCCAGCCCCGGCGGGCCGAACAAGAGCACATGGTCGAGTGATTCGCTGCGCTTTCTGGCTGCGGAAATGAAGATCGAGAGCTTCTCCCGAACCCGTTCCTGGCCGATGTACTCATCGAGCGCCTTGGGACGCAGGGCGCGTTCGAACGCCTCCTCCTGCCTCGATTCGGGCGCCGCGGAGATGACGCGGTCAAGGGCGGGCGCGCCGCTAAGGCGGTCGGGTTCGAGCGCCATGTCAGGGCTGATTCAATTGCATGCGCATGTCTGGAAAACCGCCGTCAGGCCTTCGACAGCGCGCGCAGCGCCTGGCGGATGCCCTCTGAAACGCTCAAGCCCGGCGCCAGCTGCCTGATCGCCGCCAGCGCTTCGCGGTCGCTGTAGCCCAGTGTGAGCAGTGCATTGAGGACGTCGTTGCCGGCCGGGGCGGGGCGATTGACATCGATCGCGAGCGAAAAGTCGGCTCCCAGCTTGCCCTTGAGCTCGAGCAGCAGGCGTTCCGCGGTTTTCTTGCCGATGCCCGGAATCTTGGTCAGGCGCCCGCTTTCCTGCATCGTGACTGCCTGCGCGAGTTCCGCAACCGACAGTCCGGACAGTACCGCCAACGCGATGCGCGGGCCGACTCCCGAGATGCGGGTCAACTGGCGAAACGCGTCGCGCTCGGCGGCCGAGCCGAATCCGTAGAGCAGATGCGCATCTTCGCGCACCACCTGCTGGGTCAGCAGAACCACGCTCTGGCCGGGATCGGGCAGGTTGTAGAGCGTACTCATGGGCACATCGATCTCGTAGCCGACGCCGCCGCAATCGACCAGGATGTGGGGTGGGTTCTTTTCCAGCAGGGTACCGGCGATCCGACCAATCATGACGCGAGTTTAACGGATGGCGGCGCGGGCAGGGTGGCGCTTCCCGTCAACCAACCAGGCGGCCGCGCTTCATCTTCAGCCCCGCACCCGGCGGCGAGCCATTGCCGGCATTGCGCCCGGCCAGGGCAGCCTGCGCCCCGAGTTGGTTGGTATGGCAAATCGCTGCCGCCAGCGCATCGGCGGAATCGCTGCCGGGGGTGCCGGAGAGCTTGAGCAGGCGACGCACCATCTCCTGCACCGCGCTTTTCTGCGCCTTGCCGTGGCCTGCGACTGCCTGCTTGATCTGCAAGGCGGTGTACTCCGCAACCGGCAGGTTGGCGATCACCAGTGCGCAAATCGCAGCGCCGCGCGCCTGTCCAAGCAGCAATGTCGATTGTGGATTGGCGTTGACAAATACCTTCTCTATGACCGCGGTGTCGGGCCGGTAAGTGGCGATGACCTCGGCGATGCCGTCGAGGATCGTCTTCAGGCGCCCCGGTAGCTCGCTGTCGGCGGGTATGCGGATGGTGCCGCTGGCGATGTAGCTCAGGCCGGGCCCGCAGCGTTCGATGACGCCGTAGCCGGTGACGCGCAGGCCCGGGTCGATGCCGAGGATGCGCATGCGGGTACCGGCTTGGTCAGTGGCGGAAATGCCGGATTCCGGTGAACACCATCGCCATGCCGTGCTCATTGGCGGCGGCGATCACTTCGTCGTCGCGCATGCTGCCGCCCGGCTGGATCACCGCTTGCGCGCCGGCCTGGGCTACGACATCGAGTCCGTCGCGAAACGGGAAGAACGCATCGGACGCGACCACCGAGCCCGCCAGCGACAGCCCGGCGCCCTGCGCCTTCTGCGCGGCGATGCGGGTCGAATCGACGCGGCTCATCTGTCCGGCGCCCACGCCCAGGGTCGCGCCGCCGCCGCAGAACACGATGGCGTTGGACTTCACGAACTTGGCCACGCGCCATGCGAACATCAGGTCCTGCAACTCGGCCGCGCAGGGCGTGCGCGCGCTCACCACCCGCAGTTCCGCGGGCGCCACATTCCTCGAATCCGGCGATTGCACCAGAATGCCGCCGCCCACACGCTTCAAGTCGAAGCGGTTCTGGCCCGCGGCCGGAGGCACGGTGAGGAGGCGCACGTTCTGCTTGTGCGCGAACACCGCAAGCGCGGCCGCGTCGAAGGCGGGGGCGATCACCACCTCGACGAACTGTTTTGCGACCTCCTGCGCGGCCGCGCCATCGACTGATCCATTGAAGGCGATGATGCCGCCAAAGGCGGAGGTCAGGTCGGTCTTGAGCGCCTTGGCATAGGCGTCGAGCGCGTTGGCCCCGATCGCCACGCCGCATGGATTGGCGTGCTTGACGATCACGCAGGCCGGTGCGTCGAAGGTCTTGACGCATTCCCAGGCGGCATCGGCGTCGCCGATGTTGTTGTACGACAGTTCCTTGCCCTGCAGCTGCGTGTAGCCCGCCAGGGATCCGGGTGCGGGCAGGGCTTCGCGATAAAAAGCCGCCGACTGGTGCGGGTTTTCGCCGTAGCGCAAGTCCTGCACCTTGGTGAACTGCAGGTTCAGGCGGTCGGGGTATGCGTGGCGCAGGGGCTGGCCCTGCGGTAGGGCGATGCCGGTCAGATAGTTGCTGATGGCGCCGTCGTAGGCGGCGGTGTGGGTGAACACCTTGGCCGCCAGCGCGAACCGGGTGTTGCGCAGCGTGGCGCCGTGATTGCCACGCATTTCGGCAAGTACCGCGGCGTAGTCGGCCGGATCGACCACGACGGTGACATCCTCCCAGTTTTTCGCCGCCGAGCGCAGCATGGTCGGCCCGCCGATATCGATGTTCTCGATCGCGTCTTCAAGGCGGCAGTCGGGATTGGCGACGGTCTGCGCGAAAGGGTAGAGGTTGACGCACACCAGATCGATAGGGTCGATGCCGTGCTCCCTCATCTTGGCCACGTGCGCCGGCAGCGAACGCCGGCCGAGCAGGCCGCCATGGATCTTCGGATGCAGGGTCTTGACGCGGCCGTCGAGCATCTCGGGAAAACCGGTGTAGTTGCCGACCTCGGTCACGGCAAGCCCGGCATCGCGCAGCGCTTGTGCGGTGCCGCCGGTGGAAAGCAGGTGCACCCCCAACGCCGCCAGCGAGCGGCCGAGTTCGACGATGCCGGTCTTGTCGGACACTGACAACAAAGCTTGCTTGATCATGATGGTCGGGCTTTCGCTTCGCACAACGCAGGCACGCGCCGCGATTGCGCTTCGCGCCGCTTATCTGATGTTGTGGAACTGGATTTTCTTGCGCAGCGTGTTGCGATTGATGCCGAGCACTTCGGCGGCTTCGGTCTGGTTGCCGGCGGCCTGGTCAAGCACGATCTCGATCATCGGCTTTTCCACCGCGTGCAGCACCATGTCATACACCGGGCCCGGCTTGGCACCGTCCAAGTCACGAAAGTATTTTTCGAGATTCTTGCGCACGCATTCCGCTATCTCGCTGTGCCTGTCCTGTCCCTTGCTCATGCCGCAAGCGCCTCCGTATGTGCATCGTTGGCAGCCAGGTCGGCGCGCGGCGGGTCCTGATACTCCAGACGCTCGCGCAGTTGGCCCTGTGCCGTGAAAAAATCCGTGACCGCACGCATCTGCATCGCGGTGGTGTCCTGGGTATTCATGTACTGCCTGAAACTGGTCGAGCCGGCCAGGCCGCGGGTGTACCAGATGATGTGCTTGCGCGCGGTGCGCACACCGGTGAACTCGCCGTAGAACGTGTAATGGTCTTCGAGGTGCGCCAACAGCAATTCGCGCGCTTCGTCGACGCGCGGTGGCGCCAGCGTGGTCCCGGTGGCCAGATAGTGCGCGATTTCGCGAAAGATCCAGGGCCGACCCTGCGCTGCGCGACCGATCATCAGGGCATCCGCGCCGGTGGCCGCCAGTACCATGCGTGCCTTGGCCGGGGAATCGATGTCGCCATTGGCCACCACCGGAATGGCCACCGCCTCACGCACCGCGCGAATGGTGGCGTACTCGGCGTGGCCCTTGAAGCCGCAGGCGCGCGTGCGGCCGTGCAGTGTCAGCAGCTGGACACCGGCGCGCTCCGCCAGTTGGGCCACGCGCACGGCGTTGCGATGTTCGGGGTCCCAGCCGGTGCGAAATTTGAGCGTCACCGGCACATCGACCGCGGCCACGACGGCGTCAAGAATCGCGGCCACCAGGTTCTCGTTGACCAGTAACGCCGAGCCGGCCCACTTGTTGCAAACCTTTTTTGCCGGGCAGCCCATGTTGATGTCGATGATCTGCGCGCCCTGGGCGACGTTGACGCGTGCGGCCTGGGCCATCATCGAAGGCTCGGCGCCGGCGATCTGCACCGCGATCGGCGCCGCCTCGCCGCTGTGGTCCATGCGGCGTTGTGATTTTCGACTGGCGTAAAGCGCGTTGTTCGATGCGATCATCTCTGATACCGCGTAACCGGCGCCCAGGCTGCGACACAGCATGCGGAATGGCCGGTCGGTCACGCCCGCCATCGGTGCCACGAAGAGATTGTTTGGAAGAATGTGCGGGCCGATTTTCACGGGGCGGGGATCCGGAATGAATTGCTTATTTTTTGAGCGCGGGCGCGGATTATATACGCCGAGAACATTCCCTGCCGCCCCTGCTCGCGGCGTGCGGCACAGGCTGCATCGACAGCTTTCGCAAAACACGAGCGCCTGGCGCGGGGAGCCCTTTTCGCTGGCAATGCAGCGCCCGATGAATGACGGCAATACGCATGTGACTTCAGCGTATGCCGAACATCATGCGCCTGGCCACCATCGCGCGCAGCGGTGGCAGAAGATCGACCAGCGTCAGCCCCAGGCCGCGCGCCAGGCGCAGCGGCGCCAGGTCGTTGGAGAAAAGGGATACATAACGATCCGTCGTATTGACCATCGCGTCGCGATCCTGGCGGCGCCGCTCCCGCCAGCGGGCAAGCGCGCCATCGCTTACGCCATCGTCCAGGGCCAGTGCGAGCTCGAACGCATCACGCAAGCCGAGGTTGAAACCCTGGCCTGCCACCGGGTGCAGGGACTGCGCGGCATTCCCCAGTGCGATCTCGCGCCCGGACGCGTCGGCGGTGCGACGCACCAGCGCCAGCGGATAGGTGTGGCGTTCGGCGACCCTCGACCATTGATAGGGCGCGAAGCGCGTCGCATGTTGCAGGAGCGCGATGAATTCCGCAGCCGGCAACGCCGCCAGTCGCAGGGCGCGCGCGGGTTGCATGCACCATACAAGCGAGAAACCGGTCTCGAGTGGCAACAGGGCGAGCGGGCCTTCCCGGGTGAAGCGTTCATGCGCGCACGATCCATGTCCGTGACGGCACCAGGCCTCGCTCACGATCGCGCTCTGGTGGTAGTCCCGGGTGCTGGCGTCTTGCTTGGCCGCGGTCCCTTCCGCGCGCACCAGCAACCTGCTTTCGAGCGTCGTGCCGGCCACCTCCGCCAGCATGCCGCCGGGTAGCGTGCCGGCGCGCGCGAGCGCGCTGCCAAAACGCACCTCGATGCCGAGGGCTGCGGCCGTCTCCAACAGGGCCGTGGTCAGGTGGCCGAGACGGGCCACGTAGCCAAGCGCTTCGATTCCATGATCGGAGGCGGCTATGCGCGCGCGCCCGAAGCCGTGGTCTTGCGAAACTTCGATCTCGCGGATCGGCGTTGCAGCAATGTTGCCCCAGGCGCCGATACGTTCCAGGATCAGGCGACTGCCGTGGGACAAGGCGATCGCCCGCGGGTCGCGCATGCCGACGTCGCGCGCCCGCGCATCGATCAGGAGCGGCCGATGACCGTTGCGTTGCAAGGCAATCGCCGCGGCCAGGCCGACCGGACCGGCGCCGGCGATCAGGATAGGCGCCACTCTCGTTGAAGGCTTCAGGCGCGCATCCACGCTTCGATGTCGGTCACGCTTTTCGGGCAGGCGGCGGTGATCAGCTCGCAGGCGTCGGCGGTCACCAGGGCGTCATCCTCGATGCGGATACCGATGTTCCAGAATCGTTCATCGAGGTCCGCTGCCGGCCGTACGTAGATGCCCGGCTCGATGGTCACCATGTTGCCCGGCGCCAGTGGCAGCCAGGCGTCGCCGTGCTTGTAGTCGCCGGCGTCGTGCACATCGAGCCCCAGCCAATGCCCGGTGCGATGCATGTAGAAGCGAAAGTACCCGCCTTCGCGCTTGTCACCCAGTTCGATGGCTGCGTCCAGCGAGCCCTTGAGCAATCCCAGGTCAAGCATGCCTTGCGCCAGGACCCGTACCGCGGCCTCGTGCGGCACGTTGTAGGGGGCGCCGGGGCGTGTCACCGCAACCGCCGCCGCCTGGGCGGTGAGCACCAGTTCGTACAGGTCGCGCTGCGGGCCGCTGAAGCGACCATTGACCGGGAAGGTGCGCGTGATGTCGCTGGCATAGCTTGCGAGTTCGCAACCGGCGTCAATCAACAGCAGGTCGCCATCCTTGAGGACCGCATTGTTCAGGACGTAGTGCAGAACGCAGGCATTGCCGCCGCTGGCGACGATCGAGGTGTACGCCGGATACTCCGAGCCGCCGCGGCGGAATTCGTGCAGCAACTCCGCCTCGATCTCGTATTCATGGCGTCCGGGCCGGGTGGCGCGCATGGCGCGCTTGTGTGCTTCGGTTGAAATCGCTGCCGCCGCACGCATGATGGCGACCTCGCTTGCGTCCTTGATCACGCGCATCGGGTCGAGCAGTGCGCGCACATCGCGGATCACCGCCGGCGCCGACAGGCCGGAACGCGCCATGTTGCGCACCGCGTTGAGCGCATGCGTGACCCGCGCGTCGAAGGCGGCGTCGAAGCCGACAGCATAGAAAAGGCTGGCCTGGCCCGCCATCAGGGTCGGCAGGCGGCTGTCGAATTCCTCGACCGACCAGGTTTCGTCATAGCCGAAGGTGGTGCGTGCCGCTTCGGGCCCGTAGCGGAATCCGTCCCAGATCTCGCGCTCTTCGTGCTTGGGCCGGCAGAACAGTATCGATTTGCTTTCGGCACCCGCGATCAAGAGCGTTATCGCCTCCGGTTCGGTGAAACCGGAAACATAATAGGCATAGCTGTCATGCCGGTATGGAAAATGGGTGTCGCGATTGCGTGGCCGTTCGGCCGCGGTGGGGATGATCGCGATACCGCCGCCGGCGGCACGCATGGCGTCGATAAGGCGCGCGCGGCGCGCGGCGAATGGGGCGATGTCGATGGCTTGCATGCACCCTATTTTAGGCCTGTTCGCGCGCTGCGCGCCAAGCGCAACGCGGTGTCGAGTTCGTGCAGTCGTGGCGGGGTGCCGACATCGGCCCAGGCGCCATCGAACAGTTCGCCCAAAACTCGTGTCTCGGCCATCGCTGTTCGCAACAGCGGCGCGAGCGGCGCTTTTTCGCCATGCCCGATGCCTGCGAACAGCGCGCGGCGATAGATGCCGATGCCGCTGAAGGTGAAGCGGCTGCTTGCTCCAGCCATGCCTCCGGCGCCGATGATTCCACTGTCGAGGCAGAAATCGCCGCCCGGGTGGTGCGGTGGATTGGGTACCATCACCAGCCAGGCAGTGCAGGGCGAATGCGCAAGGCGCGCGGCGGCGACCGCCGCGCGCTTGAAATCCCACTCGCAATACACATCGCCATTGACCACCAGAAATGGCGCCTCGTCAAGCAGCGGCAAGGCACGCGCGATGCCGCCCGCGGTCTCGAGCGCTTTTGTTTCAGCGGAGTACGCGATATGCACGCCGAGCGCGGCGCCATTGCCGAGCGCGCGTTCGATCATGTGGCCCAGCCAGGCATGATTGATCACGATTTCGCGGATGCCCGCCGCGCGCAAACGCTCTATATGCCAGACGATGAGTGCCCGGCCGCCCACCTTGAGCAATGGTTTGGGAACCCGATCGGTGAGCGGGCGCATCCGTTCTCCGCGCCCCGCGGCCAGGATCATGGCCTGCATGGGATCGCGGCCCGCAGCCGGCGGTCATCGCGGGTGATGTCCCGCGCACAAGAGCTTCGCATCATCAGGCGCTGCCGAGAAGCCATTGCAGGAGCCACAGTGCCAGCATGCCGCCGGCGATGGTCAGCATCACGTTGCGCGTGGCCCAGGCGATGAGTGCGGCGGCCAGGCCCGCGTACAGGCGTGGCTGCGTGAGCAGCACGCCGTTATCGCCAACCAGAAGGTCCGGCCATACCAGGGCGCTCAGTGCCGCCACCGGCACGAATCGCAGCAATCGAATGAACCAGTCTGGCGCATCGAAGCGGCCGGCGGCGCCAATGAACGACAGGCGAATGGCGAAGGTGATCGCGCCGGCGGCCAGCATGGTGAGCCACAGCGTCATGCCGGAGTTCGAAGCGGGGACTTGCATGCCCGTTCGACCGCGACGCCTGCCAGCATGCCCGCCAGGGCGGCGGCGATGATGGCCAGCTTGTAGGGTAGCGCGTGCGCTGCCACCGCCACCAGTGCGGCCGTCGCCATCGCCGCCCATGCTGGTCTATCGCGCAGCAAAGGCACCACGATCGCGATGAAGGTAAGGGTGCCCGCAAACTCGAGCGACCATGCCGCGGGAATCCGCCCACCCAGTGCGACGCCGGCGATGCAGCTCATTTGCCACACGCACCACAGGCCGAACCCGCTGCCCAGCAGGAACCAGTGCCGGTTGTCGGCAGCGTCGGCTTCGCCGAAGCGTTTGAGCGATGCCGCGTAGGCCTCATCGGTCAGGAGGTAGGCGAGAAGCGCCTTCCAGCCGACGCTCAAGTGCGCCAGTTGGCGCGCCAGCGCCGCCGAGTACAGGGCGTGGCGCAGGTTGATGGTCATGACAGAGCCGACAATCAATAGTGACGGCGTGCCTGTGGCGACCAGTTGGGTGATCATGAACTGCGCGGATCCGGCGAACACCAGCGACGCCACCGCGATCGCCAGCGCCGGCGACAGGCCTGCCTTGATCGCGAGTACCCCGTAAATCAGGCCGAAGGGAATGCTGCCCAGTGCCAGCGGGGTCACCGCCATCAGGCCGGCGCGCATCTCGCCGCGCCGGCTGCGAGGCGCGCCGCTCATCAGAATGTATACCCGGTCTTGCCATCGGCTTTCTCGACCGCGTCGAGGATGCGCAACAGCGGCAGCAGCGCGCCGTAGCGTTCGCAGGTCTTGCGGGCGTAGCGCATCGTAAGCGGCAGGTCGGCCAGGTACTGGTCCTTGCCGTCGCGGTGATGCAGGCGCGCGAAAATTCCAAGCACCTTGAGATGTCGCTGCAGCCCCATCCATTCGAAGTCGCGATAGAAGTCGCCGAACGCCGGCGCGATCGGCAGGCCGGCCTTGCGCGCCGCCTCCCAGTAGCGAATGCTCCAGTCCAGCACCCGCTCCTCCTCCCATTCAATGTAGGCATCCTTGAGCAACGAGGCGAGGTCATAGGTCAGTGGGCCCCGCACGGCGTCCTGGAAATCGAGCACGCCCGGGCTGGCGCCCTCACCTGCTGCCTGATCGCAGACCATCAGGTTGCGCGAGTGGTAGTCGCGATGCACGAATACTTGCGCTTGGGCCAGATTGTTGGCAAGCAGCATCTCGAAGCAGCTTGACAAGCCGGCACGCTGGCGTTCGGAGAGTTCGACGCCGCGATGGCGCGCGATGTACCAATCGGGCAGCAATTCCATTTCGCGCAACAGCAGGGTGCGGTCATAGGCAGGAAGCGACACGGTCGGGATTCGCAACTGCATTCGTACCAGTGCGGCGATCGCATCACCGTACAGCGTATCGGCCGACGCCGGTTCCTGCCGTAGCGCATCGAGATAGGTGCGGCTGCCGAGGTCGGTCAGAAGCAGGAATCCCTGTTGCAGGTCATGCTTGAGCACAAGCGGGACATTGATGGACGCCGCATCCAGCAACGCCGCGACCGCGATGAAGGGCCTGCAATCCTCCTTGTCGGGCGGCGCATCCATGACGATTCTCGATGGCAGGCCGTTGGCAAAGCGCAAGCGGAAGTAGCGGCGAAAACTCGCGTCCGCCGATGCCGGTGCGATTTCGGGGGGTGCAGCGGGGAAGATGCCGGCGATCCAGCGTTCAAGCAGTGCGAATCTGTCCACGGTAGTTCGTTTTTCCTTGCGGGTAGGGGCAGACGCACCGCCGGGCGGCGAACGCGCGCAACAGCTGACTTATAATCGACCGGATTTTAACGAATTCAATCTTTCGCGCCATCCAAGGCGCGTTTCTTTTGCTGCCCATGCCGAATTTCCGCACGCGCTTGACTTGGCTGGCGGCGCCGATCGCCGTGTTGGCTGTGGTTCCGTGCGCACTGGCACAGGTGGTGGCGGCACCCGCCTCGGGTGCCGGGGAGCCTGGCCTGCGCCTGATACTCGAGATCGAACTTCGCCCGGCGCGCGAGCCGACCGGTGCGCTACCGGTCTTCGTCCAGGGCAGCAAGATCAGTGGCGAAACCGGCCGGGTCGTGAACGTTGAAGGCGACGCCGAATTGCGCAAGCAGGATACCGTGATCAAGGCCGACACCATCACCTATGTGCCGGTGGACGATGAACTGCAGGCGGTCGGTCAGGTGCGGGTGCTGCGTGCGGGGGATCTTTTCACCGGCACCGAGTTGAAGCTGAAACTTGATGCGCGCACCGGACATTTTCTGTCGGCCGAGTACCTGCTGGCGAACGCACGTGCGCGCGGGCGCACCAGCGATCTGGAGTTCCTCGGCCCTGAAAGTTATCGCGCCAAGGACGCGACCTACACCACTTGCGGGCCGGGGCGCGACGACTGGTTCATGCAGGTAGGTGAGCTCAAACTCGACTATGGCCGCGATCTCGGCGAGGCGCGCGATGCCAAACTGTTCTTTCTGGGGCAGCAGATCATGTACCTGCCCAGCATGTCCTTCACCTTGAACGACCGCCGCAAGTCCGGGTTTCTTGCGCCCTCGTTCGGCAGTTCGGTGCAGAGCGGGCAGGAGATCCAGACTCCGTACTATTGGAACATCGCACCGAATCGCGACATGACCATCACGCCGCGCTACATGTCCAAGCGCGGCTTGCAAACCACCGCCGTATTGCGTTACCTTGGGCAGGATTATCGTGGCGAGGCGCGTGCCGAGGTACTGCCCTCGGACCAGCAGACCAAGACCACGCGCAGCGGTTTCAGCATCCTGCACCAGCAGACGCTGGCGCCCCGGCTTGTCGGCTATCTCAATGCCAGCCGGGTCTCGGACGATACGTATTTTACCGACCTGTCGAACCGCATTTCAGCCACCTCGCAAACCTTTGTCCCGCGCGATGGGTACCTGCAATACAGCGCACCGTACTACAGCATCTTTGCCCGCGCCCTGAGCTATCAGACACTGCAGGATCCGCTCAACCCTGTGGTGTCGCCGTATCGACGCCTGCCGCAACTGATCTTCAGCACACGGCGCTTCGATGCGGGCGGCTTTGATCTGGGTTTCACCGGTGAATTCAATCGTTTCGCGCACCCGACTCTGGTGACCGGCAATCGAGTGACCTTGAATCCGAGCGTCAGCTATCCCCTGCTGGCGCCGGGCGCCTACGTGATCCCGAAGGTGTCCTGGCATGCGAGCGGCTATTACCTGAACAACAACGCGACCGGCACGCCGGACACCTTCACCCGCAGCCTGCCGGTGGTGAGCGTCGACAGCGGGCTCACCTTCGAGCGCCAGACCAGCTACTTGGGCGCGCAGCACACGCAGACCATCGAGCCGCGGCTTTTCTATCTCAAGGTGCCGGCCCGCGAGCAATCGCAGATCCCGGTGTTTGACACCGGTTTGGCAGACTTCAATTTTGCCCAGATATTCGCCGAGAACGTGTATTCCGGCCCGGACCGCATCGCCGACGCGAACCAGTTGACCACCGCGTTGACCTCCCGCATGTTGAGTCAGGGCAACGGCCGCGAGCGCTTCCGCGTCACGCTCGGTCAGCGCTATTACTTCACCGAGCAGCGTGTGACGCTGCCCGGCGAGACCCAACGCTCTACCCGCAGTTCGGATTTCCTGGCTTCATTTTCCGGTGAGATCGCGCCCAAGCTGACTTATGACACCACCCTGCAATATGACCCGAACCGCAAGCAGATCGATCGCGTCAGTCATGGTGTCCGTTACATGCCCGAACCCGGCAAGACCTTTTCGGCGGCTTATCGCTACCGGCGCGACTTTCTGGAGCAGATCGATGTTGCCGGGCAGTGGAAGGTGGGCAATGGCTGGCATGCTGTCGGGCGCTACAACTACTCCCTGCGCGAGGGGCGGGTGGTGGAAGCCCTGGGCGGAGTCGAGTACGATGGCGATTGCTGGGTCGGGCGTGTGGTCCTGCAGAGGTTTGCGACGGCCAGTCAGCGGGCCTCGACCGGCATTTTCTTCCAGCTGGAGCTGAACGGACTGTCGCGTCTGGGGTCGAATCCGCTGGAAACCCTGCGGCGCAACATTCCCGGCTACACCAAATTGAACGAGAACCAGGAGACGCAGCCGCGCACCTTCGGCAACTACGAATGATCGATATGAACCAAGCATCAAGGGCGTGCGCACACGCACTGCTTCTGTTTTCATGCCTGCTGCCACCGGCTTGCGTTCTGGCGCAGGCCGACAAGATTTCTCCGGCTCTCGAAAACAAGGCGCCGCGCCCCCGCGTCGTGCTTGCGGACCGCATTGTCGCGGTGGTCAACGATGAGGTGATCACCATGAACGAACTGGCGGAGCGTCTGCGTCTGGCGCGCAACCAGCTCGCACGACAGAATGTCACCCCGCCGCCGGACGAGGTGCTCGAGCGCCAGGTTCTCGAGCGCCTGATCGTCGACCGTGCGCAACTGCAGTTCGCGCGCGAGAACGCGATCCGCATCGATGACGTGCAACTCGACCGCACGGTGGGCCGCATCGCCGAGGAAAACCGCATGACCATGTCGCAGTTCCGCGATGTGCTGGAGCGCGACGGCATTGCGTTTTCCAAGTTTCGCGAGGACGTGCGCAACGATATCCTGATCTCCCGCGTGCGCGAACGCGAGGTTGACGGTCGGGTCGCGATCAGCGAAGGCGAGATCGATAATTTCATCGCACAGTCCGGCAGCGGCGTCGATGACGCCGCCACCGAGCTCAACCTGGCGCAGATTCTGGTGCGGGTGCCTGAAAACGCGACACCGGAGCAGCTCGCGGAACGCCGCAAGCGTGCCGACGAAGCACTGGCGCAGTTGCGCGGCGGCGCCGATTTTGCGCGCGTCTCGGCCGCGTTCTCCGATTCGCCCGAAGCGCTCGCCGGCGGCATCCTGGGTTATCGTCCCCGCGATCGACTTCCGGAGTTGTTCCTTGACGCCGTCGCAGGCCTGAAGAATGGCGAAATCAGCGCAGTGGTCAAGAGCCCCAACGGATTTCACATCCTCAGGCTGGTCGATCGACGCGGCAGCGGTATCAAGGCCGCGGTCAACCAGACCCGTGTGCGCCACATCCTGATCCGTCCCAATGAACTGTTGTCGCAGGATCAGGCGCGTCGGCGCCTGGTCGATCTCAAGGAGCGCATCGTCAACAAGGCGGCCGATTTCGCGGATCTGGCGCGCTTGCAATCCAATGACGGCAGCGCCTCCAGAGGCGGTGATCTGGGCTGGGTCTATCCGGGCGACACCGTGCCCGAATTCGAGAAGATCATGAATGAGCTCAAGATCGGCGATCTCAGCGAACCGGTGCAGACCCAGTTCGGGTGGCATCTGATCGAGGTGATGGAGCGGCGCACCGAAGATATGAGTCAGGACCGGGTTCGTCAGGTCGCGCGCCAAGCCCTGCGCGAGCGCAAGGCCGACGAGGCCTACCAGGAATGGCTGCGGCAGTTGCGTGATCGGGCGTTTGTCGAAATGCGGCTGGACGAGCGTTGAGCCATGACCCGGAACGCATCCGGCAGGCCGCGGCAAGCAAGCGAGCCGCCGGTCATCGCAGTCAGTTGCGGGGAACCCGCGGGCATCGGCCCTGACATCGGCCTGATGCTGGCCGCGCAGCCTGCCGCAAGGCGCGGTGTGCGCATGGTATTGGTGGGCGACGCCGCAATGCTTGCGCGCCGCGCGCGCCGTCTGCGATTGGCCTTCGATCCGGTAATGATCCCGGCAGGCACCCGGCCGCGCAGCTCCCTGTCGCTGCTCCACGTGCCATTGGCGCGGCGCGAGCGCCCCGGTACGCTCGACCGCGCCAACGCCGGCTACGTGCTGGCCGTACTCGATGCGGTTCTGGCCGGCTGCGTGGGCGGCATGTTCGACGCGATGGTGACCGCGCCGGTGCACAAGGGCGTGATCAACGATGCGGGCATGCCGTTTTCCGGGCATACCGAATACCTGGCCGAAAAGACCGGGACCGCGCAGGTGGTCATGCTGCTGGTGGGCGGCAAGCCGATTCTGCGAGTCGCGCTGGCAACCACCCACCTGCCGCTGCGTGCGGTGGCGGACGCGATTGTGGCGCCGCGGCTCACGCGCTCGATCGAGATCCTGGCGCACGATTTGCGTTCCAAGTTCGGCATAGCGCGTCCGCGCATTCTTGTGGCGGGTCTCAATCCGCATGCAGGCGAGTCCGGCCACATGGGGCGCGAGGAGATCGACGTGATCATTCCGGTGCTCAAGCGCATGCGGCGGCGTGGATTTCTGCTTGAAGGACCGTTGCCGGCCGATACCCTTTTCACCCCCGGCGTCCTGGCCGGGGCCGATGCCGTGCTGGCCATGTATCACGACCAGGGCCTGCCGGTACTCAAGTTCGCCAGTTTCGGCCATGGCATCAACCTGACGCTGGGCCTGCCGGTGATCCGCACCTCGGTCGATCATGGAACGGCGCTGGATCTTGCGGGGAGTCTGGCGAAACTGCGTGGCGCCGATCCCGGCAGCCTGGCGGGCGCCTTCAGGCTGGCGGCCGACCTGGCGCGCCGCGCCGGCGTAGCAACCCCGCGAGCAGTATCAGAACGCTCACGCTGACCGCGGGCCAGTTGCCGCTCTTCACATAAGGGGTAAGCCCGGAGGTTCCCTGCACCTCGGCTACCAGCGCTCCCGCGGTGAAGGGCTTGAGCGCGTGCAGCAGCCGTCCCCGGTGGTCGATGACCGCGGTCATGCCGGTGTTGGTGGCACGCAGCATCGGCCGCGCGGTTTCCAGCGAACGCATGCGGCTGATCTGCAGGTGCTGATGCGGCGCCAGCGAGTCGCCGAACCAGGCGATGTTGCTGAGGTTCACCAGCATGGTGGCTGAGGGCAGCTGTCGAATGATCTCCTCGCCGAACAGGTCTTCATAGCAGATGTTGATCGCCAGTCGCTGTGAACCGAGCAGCAGCGGCTGCGGATTGTCCGAGCCGCGCGTGAAGTCGCCCAGGGGGATTTTCATCAGGTCGACAAACCAGCGAAATCCGAAGGGGATGAATTCGCCGAAGGGGACCAGATGCGCCTTGTCATAGCGCTGCTGCGGGCTTGCACCCATGGTCACGACGCTGTTGAAATAGCGTTCCTGCGATTCGGCCAGCGGCACGCCGAACACCAGGTTCGCGCCGCGCGCCAATGCCAGTTGCCGAAGCCGGTCCAGGTAGCTGCGCGGGATGGCGTGCAGCATGCGCGGCAAGGCCGTCTCCGGCAGCACGATCAGGGTGGCAGGGTGGGCTTCGATCAGCCGGCGGTAGCCCTCGAGGGTGGTCTCGAAGCGGCCTTCTTCGAACTTCAGGTCCTGGGCGATGTTGCCCTGAAGGAGGGCGACACGCACCGGTTGCAGGTGCGGCATCGCCCACTCGACCAAGCCGCCAAGCCAGCTGCTGCAAAGCAGAAGTGTCAGCGCAGTGACCGCTTGCCAGCGCCGCGACCACGCTGCGCGCAGGACGAAACCACGGGTGATGGCGACCAAAAGTACTGCCGCCAGGGCAGCGGCGAAATTGAGCCCGTGCACGCCTGCCACCGGCGCCAAGCCGGCGAGCGGCCCGTCGGTATGGGCATAGCCTATGCCCAGCCAGGGAAAGCCGGTAAATACCCAGCCGCGCAACCACTCGGTCAGGCACCAGGCTGCCGGAATTGCAAGGCCCGGCAGGCCGCGCGCGGGCAGGCGTGCCTGCAGGTAGCCCGCCAGCGCCGGCCACAAGGCAAGGTAGGCGGCGAACAGCAGCGTGGCCAGCGCCGCCAGTGGCGCCGGCATGGCGCCGTAGTCGTGCATGCTGATGTAGACCCACGAGACGCCGCTGCCGTAGAGCCCCAGGCCGAAGCAAAATCCGGTCAGGGCGGCGTTTGCGGGCCTGCCGTCCCGCCACAGGTGGAACAAGCCTGCCAAGGCGGCCAAGCCGATCGGCCAGGCGCCGACCGGCGCGAATGAAAGCGTGGTGGCTGCGCCCAGCAGCAGGGCCAGCAAATATGCGCGGGCGTTGCCTGCGGTCACGGGGCTGCGCTTGCGCGTTCGACCCGCAACAGATGAATCTGGCGGCTGTCGGCACGCAGCACCTGAAATCTGAAACCACCAAGCTGCGCAGCCTCGCCGCGCCTGGGCACGCGCCCGAAGTGATTGATCATCAGGCCGCCGACCGTGTCGGCGTCGGTGTCGGGCAAGGCACAGCCGAAGTGCTGGTTGAAATCGGCGATCTCCGTGCCGGCCCGCACCCGGTGCGCACCGTCGCGATCGCCGACGATGTTGTCTTCGGTTTCATCGAGGTCGAATTCGTCGTCGATCTCGCCGACGATCTGCTCCAGCACGTCCTCGATGGTCACCAGCCCCGAGACGCCGCCGTACTCGTCGACGACGATGGCGATGTGATTGCGGTTGGCGCGAAACTGGCGCAACAGGTCGTTCAAGCGCTTGGTTTCGGGAATGAAAACCGCCGGCCGCAGGATTTCACGAATGCGCAACTCGTGCCCCGCGTACACCCGCAACAAGTCCTTGGCCAGGAGGATGCCGATGACTTGATCGCGATTGCCGTCGACCACCGGAAAGCGCGAATGCCCGGTCTGGATCATCCGCGGCAGGAATGTTTCGGGCGCATCGCCGATGTCGATCACATCCATGCGTGCGCGCGGCACCATGATGTCAAGCGCGGCCAATTCGGATGTCTGCAGCACCCCCTCGATCATCGCCAGGGCCTCGGCATCGAGCAGCGCGCGCTCGTGCGCCGAGTGCAACAGTGCGATCAACTGGTCGCGGTCTTCCGGCTCGCGCAGCAGGAGCGCCGAGAGGCGCTCCAGCAGGCGCGGCCGGGCCGGGACTGACGGGGGTTCTTCCATGGGGTGTGTCGAAAGACGGGCTGGTTCAGGAAGGCGCGAAAGCGCGCGGCGAGCCTGGCTTGCGGCGCGGCGCGGACCCGGGCAGCCTGCCCGCCGGTGCCGCCGCGCTCCGGCTTTCAGGCGCGGAATCGATGTACGGATTGGCAAAACCCAGTGTACCCAAGATGGCGATTTCGCGTGCTTCCATGATTTCGGCGGCGCGTCTTGATTGATGGTCCAAGCCGAGAGCGTGGAGGGCGCCGTGCACGCACAGATGCGCATAGTGCGCCATGCGCGGCTTGCCCTGTGCGCGCGCCTCGCGCGCCACCACGGGCGCGCAAAGCACGATGTCGGCGGCGAGCGGATCGCTTGCGTAGGCGAAGGTGAGCACATTGGTCGCGTAGTCGCGGCCGCGAAAATCGCGATTCAGGGCGCGCGCTTCGGCGGCATTGACTATGCGCAGGGTGAGCTGTCCGCGAACCGTGACGGCCGCACGCAACCATTTGCGCAAGCGTGCCGGACTTGGCAAGCCGGGCAAGCTGCTTGCGATCTGGATCGAAAAGCCGGTCATGTGCGGCTCGGGGCCTGATGCGCATCCACGGCATGGCTGGCGGAAGGATTTCCGTTGGCCCAAGTACCGTGCACTTTCACGAAAATCAAGCAAGGTCCTCAATGGCGTCCGCGACCGCCGCGCAACAGCGCTTCGGCAACATCGGTGCGGCCGTCCGCGGGCTGCGCGGCGCTGTGCTTTTCATAGGCTTCGACGATGCGGCCGACCAGCGGATGGCGCACCACGTCATCCGAGGTGAAGCGCGTCATGGCGATGCCGCGCACCTGCGCCAGCACCTCCTGCGCCTCGGTAAGCCCGCTCCTGGTGCCGCGCGGCAGGTCGACCTGGGTAGGATCGCCGGTGACCACCGCCTTGGCGCCGAAGCCCATGCGGGTGAGAAACATCTTCATCTGCTCAGGCGTGGTGTTTTGCGCCTCATCGAGAATGATGAAGGCGTGATTGAGGGTGCGCCCGCGCATGTAGGCCAGCGGCGCGATCTCGATGGCGCCTTTCTCGAACATCTTGCCGACGCGGTCGAAGCCCATGAGGTCGTAGAGCGCGTCGTACAGCGGGCGCAGGTACGGGTCGACCTTTTGCGCCAGGTCGCCCGGCAGGAAGCCCAGGCGCTCGCCGGCTTCCACCGCGGGTCGTACCAGGACGATGCGCTTGACCGCGTCGCGCTCGAGCGCATCCACCGCGCAGGCCACCGCCAGGTAGGTCTTGCCGGTGCCGGCGGGGCCGATGCCGAAGGTGACGTCGTGGGCCAGGATGCTGTCAAGATAAAGGCGCTGATTGGGCGTGCGCCCGGCCAGGTCGCGCTTGCGGGTCATCAGGCGCGGGGCATCCTGGTCCGCCAGGATCGGATTACGGCTGTCCACCACTCCAAGCTGAATCTCGTCTAGCGCAAGCGCTGTTTCGGCGCGTGCATAGAAGCTTTCGAGCAGCACGGCCGCCTGTTCGACGGCATCGGCAGCGCCCTTGAGTGAAAGGCGCGCGCCGCGACGCGTGATGACGATATCGAGTGCCGCCTCCAGCTGCCGCAAATTGCCGTCCAGCGGCCCGCACAGATTGGCCAGGCGCTTGTTGTCAAGCGGTTCGAAACGCAGTTCGCGCGCAGTGCGGGCCACGACGCTATTGCCCGGCAACCAGCGCGCCGCGCAAAGAATGCGGCAGCGCTTCAGTGATGGTGAGGTCGGCAAAGTCGCCGATCAGATGCGCAGGGCCGGCGAAATTGACCACGCGGTTGTTGGCGGTGCGCCCGCTCAACTCCAGCGCGTTCCGGCGCGCATGCCCCTCGACCAGCACCCGCAGGACCGTGCCCACCATGCGCGCGCTGATGGCGGCGGCCTGCACTTCGATCTGCGCCTGCAGGCGCGCCAGGCGCTGTTGCTTGACCGCCGCCGGGGTAGCGTCGGTGAGATCGGCGGCGGGCGTTCCCGGTCGCCGCGAGTAAAGGAAGCTGAACGAGTGATCGAAGCCCAGTTCCACAACCAGCTTCATGGTGGCCTCGAAATCGGCCTCGGTTTCACCCGGAAAACCGATGATGAAGTCGCTCGACACGGTGAGGTCCGGGCGCACCGCGGCCAGGCGACGGATGATCGATTTGTATTCCAGCACGCTGTAGCCACGCTTCATCGCCGCCAGCACGCGGTCGCTGCCCGATTGCACCGGCAGGTGCAGGTGCGACACCAGCTTGGGCACGCGCGCGTAGACATCGATCAGGCGTTGCGTCATTTCCTTGGGATGCGAGGTGGTGTAGCGGATGCGCTCGATGCCGGGAATTTCGGCGACATACTCGATGAGCAGCGCGAAGTCGGCGACTTCGCCGTCGGCGCTCCTGCCGCGATAAGCGTTGACGTTCTGGCCCAG
>JBEIFV010000082.1:0-26518 GCA_040382235.1 Burkholderiales bacterium | reverse complement strand
TGCTGGACGAACCGACCAACCACCTGGATCTCGACGCCATCATCTGGCTGGAAGATTGGCTCAAGCGCTACGCCGGCACGCTCATCATCATCTCGCACGATCGCGACTTTCTCGATGGCGTGGTCAATGTGATCGTGCACATCGACCAGAAAAAGGTGAAGCGCTACGGCGGCACCTATTCGCAATTCGAGACCACCCGTGCGATGGCGCTGTCGCTCGACGCCGCCACCTTCGCCAAGCAGCAGCGCGAGCGCGACCACCTGCAATCCTTCATCGACCGCTTCAAGGCGAAAGCCAGCAAGGCAAAGCAGGCGCAAAGCCGCATGAAAATGCTGGCCAAGATGGAAGAGCTGGCGCCGATCCATGCCTCCTCCCCCTTCTCGTTCGAATTCCGCGATCCGGCATCCACCCCCAATCCCCTCCTGGTAATGGAAGACGGCATCGCCGGCTACACACTGGACGATGGCAACAAGAAGCCGATCGTCTCCAACATCAAGTTCTCGTTGACCCAGGGCCAGCGCATCGGCCTTTTGGGCGTGAACGGCGCCGGCAAGTCGACCCTGATCAAGAGCATCGCCGGCGACATACCGTTGATCGATGGTGTGGCCAACTTCGGCAAAGGCCTGGTGGTCGGTTACTTCGCCCAGCACCAGGTGGAAATGCTGCGCCACGACGAATCACCGCTGTGGCACATGGTCAAGCTGGCGCCCAACACCCGCGAGCAGGAACTGCGCAACTTCCTGGGTGGCTTCAACTTTCCCGGCGACATGGTGGCGCAGTCGATCAAGCCTTTCTCGGGCGGGGAAAAAGCGCGCCTGGCCTTGGCTCTGATCGCCTGGCAGCGCCCCAACCTGTTGCTGTTAGACGAACCGACCAATCATCTGGACCTCGAAACGCGCGAAGCGCTGACAGTCGCCCTGGCGCAATTCGAAGGCACCCTGGTACTTGTGTCGCATGACCGCCACCTGCTGCGCGCCACCACCGAGGAATTCATGATCGTCGCCGAAGGCGGCTTGCGGCCCTTCGATGGCGACCTCGACGACTATCGCGACTGGCTGTTCAAGACGCGCCTGGGCAAGGTGGAGGCCAAGCCGGTAGCGGTGAAGGTAGCGGCGCCAGTGGTCAAGCCGGTCGCGGCCGCGGTTGGCGCAAGCCCTGCTCCGACAGCATCAGGAGCCGCCCGCCAGGAACAAAAACGCGCCGATGCCCAGGAGCGCCAACGCCGCGCCAACCAAGCCAAGCCGCTGGAAACCCGCATCAAGCGCCTCGAAGAGCAGATGGCGAAGCTCACCGCCAAGAAGGCCGCGGTCGACGCACGCTTAGCTGGTACCGAGATCTACGAAGAATCAAAAAAAGAAGAGCTGAAAAGCGTGATGCTTGATCAGGCTTATCTCGCGAAAGAGTTGGCGCAGCTCGAGGCCGAGTGGCTGGAGAAGCAAGGTGAGCTGGAGGCGATGAGCGCGGCTTGAAGGCGGCTGCAGCGCCGTGGAACCAGCGGTTTATCCGTCATTCTTGTGGTTTCCCGAAACAACGGATCAAAGCGGTCTTCTGCGACTGAAAACTGTTCTTTTTCCGTGGTTTTTGAGTTCTTCAAAAAGTACGACGATCGGCAGCACCAACCCGGGCGACGCGCTGGGCGCGCGCATCGCCTTCGACCGCTACGTGGTTGGCGGCACGCTCAATGTGGTGCAATTCAGCGGCTGTGCGCGGCAGGCCGGCCACAGCTTCGACCTGTTCGACTGGGGCACGCGGGAAGGGCAATTCGCGCGCTGGCAGGCGGCCTCACCCGGGACCGCTCGCGCCTGTATGTCGACGGCATGCTGTCGGTGGCCGCTGTGCCCGAACCCGCCAGCTACGCGATGTTCGCCGCGGGGCTGGGCCTGATGGGACTCATGGTGCGGCGCCGCCGGCAGCGCCAAGGCGTATAGGATCATTGGCGGGCCGACCTCCCCAAGGGCCGAGTGGTTTCGCAGCGAACCGGCCGCAGCGGCCAGCGGTGGTCTTGCCGCCCGCGGTCGGCAGCGCCGCGCTGGAATGTGTACCATACACACCATGACGAGCGCAGAACTGATCAGGCGAATGCAGAAGGCCGGGTGGGTGCTGCGCGGCATCAAGGGCTCGCACCATGTTTATGTCCATCCGCAACGCCCGGGCCACGTCACCGTGCAGCACCCCCGCTAGGACCTCGGAATCGGCCTGGTACGCGCCATCCTGAAGCAGGCCGGACTGGACCAATGAAGCCAAGGAACAAACCATGCATTACCCCATCGCGATAGAAGCCGGCTGCGCCGACCACGCATTCGGCGTCGTGGTCCCCGACCTGCCCGGCTGCTTCTCGGCCGGCGACACCCTCGAGGCAGCCATGGAGAACGCCCGCGAGGCGATCGAACTCTGGCTCGAGGTGGCCATCGACGACGGCAAGCCGATTCCCGAGCCTTCGCCGCTGGACCAGTTGCGCAGGAAGCGCGCTTACCGCGGCTGGACCTGGGCACTGGTGACGATCGACATAGCCTCGCTCTCCGACAAGGCAGAGCGCATCAACATCACGCTGCCGTCACGGGTGCTGCGCCGCATCGACCAGGCGGCCAAGGCGGCCGGCGAAACGCGCTCCGGCTACATCGCGCGGCGCGCGCTGGCGTGAAGTGCGCGCCGCATCAACCCGCGAACAGCACGATATCGTCCATCGGGTAATGCTTGCGGTTGCCGGTCCATAGCGGGCAGCGATGCGCCTGCGCAGTTGCGGCCAGCAGGAAATCTTCCAGCGAAATACCCTTGAAGGTTTTGCGGTAGCGATTGGCGTAGCGGCCTGCCGCACGGCCGGTATCGGTGTCCAGGTCGACACGCGCGCACAAGCTGAAGAACGCCTCGATGTCCTTGTGCTCGCGCGCGAACGCGCCCGCATACACCTCGGCTACGACGATGGGACTCAAAAGGAAGGCGGTTTTCGCCTCGACCAGTTCCAGAAAGCGCGCCACCAGCGCGGGCTTTTTCTTCAGCAGGTCGATCACGACGTCGGTGTCAAGCACCAGCCGCTCGGGGGTCATCGCTTGCCGGTCTTGCGCAACAGGCGGCTCCCGGAACGGATGCTGCGCACATAGGCGGCGGCCGTGGAACCTGCGAAGCTTTCAAGCGGACTCAGCCGATCGAAAAAGGCGCGCGCGTCGGAAACGGAGTCTTTTGCAAGACCCTGCTCAAGTGTGCGGCGGATCAGTTCGGACATGCTGATACCGTCGCTATGAGCGCGCGCCTTCAGGCTTTGGTGCAGCGTATCGTCGAGGTAGATCTGGGTACGCAACATAAAGGTTTTTTTTCGTATGATGTATATAATTATACATCACTGTTTGCTTCCTTGGATTCTTCCGCAGCACGACCATGCCTTGTGCCGAGCGCCCGCACGCTCAACCCGTACGCGCGGCGCGCCACACACTCGCCAGCCAAGGCTGCTCCGCGCGCGGCAGGCCGGTGGGCCGGTAGTAGTGATGCAACTCAGCGAAACCGGCGCCGGTCAGGTAACGACGCCAGCTCTCAAGGTCGTGATACACGCCATAGCGGCCGCGGTTCCAGCCTTCGCTGTTGTCGCCGTGCGGGATGGAAGCGAACAGCACGCCGCCGGGTTTCAGGGCTGCGTGCAACTCGCGCAGCACGCGCGGCAGTTCGGCGCTCGGCGCATGGAACAGCGAGGCATTGGCATAGACACCGTCGAAACTTGCCGGCGGCAGGTCGAGGGCCAGGAAGTCCTGCAGCAGCACTGCGCAGCCGCTGTCCTGCCGCGCCATGGCGGCGAATTCGGCGGAGCCGTCGAGGCCCACCGCCTCGTGACCAAGCGCGACGAAAACTTTCAGGTCGCGCCCCGGGCCGCAGCCGAAATCGAGGATGCGGTATGGCCGCGGCGCCTCGATGGCGTCGAGCAACGCGCTGATGTTTTGCCGCACATCATGGTTGGCGGTGCCGGCGCGAAAATCCTCGGCGCGCTGGTTGTAATGGTCCAGCGTGCGCGTGGAGATTTCGCGCAGCACCGCCGCGTCCAGCGCCGCTGCTTCTGGACGCTTCGCTGCCATTACTTGCGCGGCTTGCCGCTGGCGCTTCCCTTGCTCAGGCCTTCGGACATGCCGATCAGCACGCCTGACACCAGCGCGGCATAACTGTCCATCATCGCCTGCACCGCGTTCATCGAGGTGGCGCGGCCGGCGCGCATCGCGTTTTGCGCCTGCGCCATCACCTGCTCCACAGTCATGGTGGCCTGCGCGCCGGTGGCGGTGCCCTGCATCTTCATCGCCTCCAGCACATGCGCCCACGGCCCCTGCAGCGGCGCGCTGGCCGATTGCGCGGCCTTGGTGACGGTGGCGAAGAAGGTGTCTTCCATTTTCTCCAGATTGGCCAGCGCGCTTTTCATCTGCGCCTGCTGCACTCCCACCCCTTGCGAGACGAATTGCTCCAGCGCCTTGCGGTTGGCTTCGACCGCCTGCAGCAACGCCGCATCCATGCCGGCGAAGGCGTTGGTGAGCATGGCTTCGACGTCCACCGCCGGCGCCGGGTTTTGCGCCGCGCCGGCCGAGGCCGCCTGGGTCACGGTCTTCAACACACCGCGAATGTTCTGCAGGGTCAGTTCACGCCCCTGCAGCGCCTTCAAGGTGGCGTCGCCGACCGCCTGGCGCAGGGCCTGGCCCTGGCGCGCGCTGGCTTCGGAAAACATCTTGATCATGGCGTCCTGGTCGATGCCGGATTTCATCATGGTGGTGCTCCTTTTTGGGTGGATGGTGGAATGCGCGATATCGAACGAATTCCGGGTAGTCGTGACACAAGAGTGAAACCTTACGCTGTTTTCGACCATCTGCCTTGCCGTACCGTTCCCCTGCCTTGACAGCGGCACTGCGTCCTCCGAACATTTGTCAGTTCAAGTTCTGCTCATTCCTCCCCCTTCAAGGGGGAGGTCAGGAGGGGGATGGCGACCTTGTTTCACCGGAAACGACCCCATCCCCACCCCAACCCTCCCCTTGAAGGGGAGGGAGAAGACAACTCTGCGCGTGAAGGGGAGGGAGAAAAGCGCTGCGGCTTTTAGGTTAGCGCTTATGCGCTTGCATGGGAGTGACGTGCCTGGACGTGCCTGCCGCGGCATAGCGTCGCCGCCGGCGCGATCGCTTTGGCTGACAACCAAGGCTGGCGGCACGTGCGGCGCTTACCGCCCGGCTGACCAATCGCCTACGCCTCGATCCCCTGCGAACGCTGGACCTTGTCATCAGTGCCGCCGACTTCCAAAGACACTTTGCCGAGGCACAACGGTGAATCCCCACTCTCTTCCCGGTGAATCGATGCGCCCGCTAAACCAGTTCCGCCAGGCAGCGCGCTGCCGGCGCAACGCGAATACCGTCCGTGTTCACATAATCCTTGACGCCATTGGCGGAAATCTGCCAACTGGCCGTGCCGGGCAGCCTGGCATGGAGATACTTGAGGGCCGGCGAGACCGGCGCGTCGTCCAGCTTGCATTCGATGAAGCTCAACGGTTTGCCATCCTCGACAATCACGAAGTCGACCTCGCGGCCATCGTGGTCGCGGTAGTAACGCAATTCCATCGCACGGCCTTCGACATCGACTTGATACTCAACCCATTTCAGGAGATGACTGGCGACCAGATTCTCGAAGCGGGCACCCGCGTCCGGGACCAGGGCCCAGTCATAGTGGTAGAGCTTCCTCTCTTTCTTGACCGCGCGCAGCAAAGGCACGCCGAACGGCGCGATACGAAACACCGCGTACAGGCGTTCGAGCACATCGACCCAACGTGCCACAGTCGCATGCGCCACTTGCAAATCCTCACGCAGCGAGTTCAGTGAGAGCGGGCTGCCGACCCGCGCCGGCAGACTCATGGCGAGCAGCTCGAGTTTGCCCAAGTCCGAGATCACCTCCAGGCTAGTGACCTCTTCGCGAATCAGGCGTTCGCGATAGGCAAGAGACCAGCGGCGGCTGAATCGGTCGGAGCCGCGCAGGAACGGTTCAGGAAAGCCGCCGTAGGCGAGCAGATCACGCAGCGCAGCCGGATGGCCGCCGAGCTCGGCCACCGAAAGAGGATGGAGGCGAAAGTGGAAATAGCGCCCCTGCAGCGAATCGCCCCCATGGCGATACAAGTCGAGGCGCGCAGACCCGGTCACCAGGATGCGCCTGGACTTTCCAAACTGATCGAACAGGCCTTTGAGGTAGTTGCGCCAGCCCTTGTACTTGTGGATTTCGTCGAAGAACAGGTCGCCGTCAGGCGGCAATTCCCGCTTGAGGATCGCATCCCGCTGCCCGGCGATGTCGAAATTGAGCTCGGTGGCGGACTCATTCAGTATCGAGCGTGCGAGAGAGGTCTTGCCGACTTGGCGCGGCCCGCCGATGAAGACCATTTTGATGGCCAGATCCTCGCGGATCGCCGCGCTCAAATAGCGCGCAGGAATCTTCCGTTCGCTGCCGGCAGCAGGCGGCGGCAGGGCATCCGATGTTGTTGCGATATTCATCGGGTAAATTCTACCCTACTCGAAAAATAACGCGAGTTTTTTCGAGTAGGGTAGAAAAATGCCGATGATGGAAAAGCCTTACATGGCGGCTCCGACCTGAACCGCAGCGTTACTCCAGGCCATCCGGCTACTAAGCATCGATCCCCTGCGAACGCAGGTACTCGTCATAGGTGCCGCCGAAGTCGACGATCACGCCGCCCTCCTTCACCTCGATGATGCGGGTGGCCAAGCCTCCGACAAATTCGCGGTCGTGCGAGACGAACACCAGCGTGCCCGGATATTTCTCCAGGCCGATCTGCAGCGATTCGATCGACTCCATATCCATGTGGTTGGTCGGCTCGTCCATCAGCATCACGTTCGGTTTGGTAAGCATCAGCTTGCCGTAGAGCATGCGGTTTTTCTCGCCGCCGGACAGCACCTTCACCGATTTCTTGATGTCGTCGCCCGAGAAGAGCAGGCGCCCCAGGGTGCTGCGCAGGATCTGGTCGTCGTCGGCCGCGGATTTCCATTCGCCCATCCAGTCAGCCAGATCGACGTCCTTGGCGAAATCGGCCTGCGGGTCCTGCGGCATGTAGCCGACCTTGGCGTTCTCGGCCCACTTGACCGTGCCCTGGGTCGGGGTCAAATCACCGGCAAGGCAGCGCAGCAGCGTGGTCTTGCCGACACCGTTGGCGCCGATGATGGCGATGCGCTCGCCGGCCTCGATGTTGAAGCCCACCTTCTTCAACACCGCGACGTCCGAGCCCGGATAGGTATAGCCCATGGCGTCGACGGTGACCGCCAGCCGATAGAGCTTCTTCTCCTCCTCGAAGCGGATATACGGATTGACGCGCGACGAAGGCTTCATGTCCTCGACCTTGATCTTGTCGATCATCTTCAGCCGGGAGGTGGCCTGACGCGCCTTCGACTTGTTGGCCGAGAAGCGGCGCACGAAATCCTGCAGGTCGGTGATGCGGTCCTTGGCCTTGGCATTGGCGGCCGACATCAGCGCGCGTGCCTGGGTCGAGGCCAGCATGAAGTCGTCGTAGTTGCCGGGGTACACCTTGATCTGGCCGTAGTCCAGGTCGGCCATATGGGTGCACACCTGGTTCAGGAAGTGGCGGTCATGGCTGATGATGATCATGGTGCTGTCGTAGGCGTTGAGCACGTCTTCGAGCCAGCGGATCGAGTTGATGTCGAGGTTGTTGGTGGGTTCGTCCAGGAGCAGCACGTCGGGCTTGGAAAACAGCGCCTGCGCCAAGAGCACGCGCAGCTTCCAGCCCGGCGCCACTTCGCGCATCGGCCCGTTGTGCAGCTTTTCCTCGATGCCGGCGCCGGCCAGCAGCGCGGCGGCGCGCGCCTCGGCGTCGTAGCCGCCGTACTCCGCATACCTGGCCTCCAGTTCGGCGGCGTGCATGTAGTCGTCGTCGGTGGCCTCGGCATTGGCATAGATGGCGTCACGCTCGGCCATGGCTTTCCACATTTCCACATGGCCCTGCAGCACCACGTCGAGCACCCGCTCATCCTCGTAGGCGAACTGGTTCTGGTTCAGCTTGCCCAGGCGGCGCCCGGATTCGAGCATCACCTCGCCGGTGCTCTGCTCCAGATCGCGCCCGAGGATTTTCATGAAGGTCGACTTGCCGCAGCCGTTGGCGCCGATCAGGCCATAGCGGTTGCCGTCGGTGAACTTGATGCTGACATTTTCGAACAGCGGTTTGGCGCCGAACTGGATGCTGATGTTTGCGGTGGAAAGCATGCTTGGAATCCGAATCCTGGAAAAACAATTGTGCGAAGCCGGCATATGGCCGAAACCCGCGAAACCTGACATGCACGCCGCATGCGGCGCGCGCTCACCTGCCGGGGTTTGAATCCGGCGGCAGGGTCTTGGCACCCTCGCCGATGGCCAGCTGCATGATCACGCTGTCGACCCAGCGCCCGAACTTGAAGCCCACCGCCTTGAGCGTCCCGGTGCGCTTGAAGCCGCAGGCCGCATGCAGCCTGATCGAGGCCGCATTGTCGGAATCGCCGATGACCGCGATCAGTTGCCGGCAGCCGATCTTCTCGCAGGCCTCGATCAGCGCGTCGAGCAGCAGGCGGCCGACACCCTGCCCTGCGAAATCCTTGTGTATGTAGACCGAATCCTCGAGCGTGAAGCGATAGGCGGGCCGCGTGCGATACAGGCTGGCATAGGCGAAGCCGACCACGCGCCCGCCGATCTCGGCCACCAGATAGGGGAAGTTGCGGCCGATCAGGTCGGCGCGGCGCTTGCCCATCTCGTTGACCGAGGGCGCCATCAGCTCGAACGAGGCCAGCCCGTTCAAGACGTGATGGCCGTAGATCTCGGCGATCACGGCAATGTCGCCTGCTTTCGACGGGCGCACCAGGATTTTCGGCGCGGCGGTTTCTGTATTCATCGGCTCACCAACGCGCGACTGCACCATCCGGCTGACCGGCCCTGCGCGAGCGAGGCCATCAGGCGCCCCCCAAGCCCATGGCGTCGCGGACCTCGCGCATGGTTTCCTCGGCCAGGGCCGTGGCCTTGACGCGACCTGCTTCGAGGATGTCGCCGACCAGGCCGGGCGCATCGATGTATTTTTGCGCGCGCTCATGCATCGGCACCTGCTCGCGCAACACCGCCTCGATCACCGGCTGCTTGCACTCGATGCAGCCGATGCCGGCACTGGTGCAGCCGGCGCGCACCCAGGCGCGGGTGGCGTCATCGGTATACACCTGGTGCAGATCCCAGACGGGACACTTGTCGGGATTGCCGGGGTCATTACGCCGCACCCGCGCCGGATCGGTCGGCATGGTGCGGATCTTTTTCTCGACCGACTTCGGATCTTCGCGCAGCGCGATGGTGTTGCCGTAGGACTTGGACATCTTGTGCCCGTCCAGGCCCGGCATGCGCGAGCTTGCCGTCAGCAAGGCCTGCGGCTCGACCAGGATGATCTTGCCGCCGCCCTCCAGATAGCCGAACAGGCGCTCTCGATCGCTTTGCGCCAGGCTCGCGGCTTCCGTCAGCAGCGCCCGGCCGGCCTCCAGCGCAGCGGCATCGCCGGTCTCCTGGTAACGGTCGCGCAACTCCTTGTAGCGGCGCGCACCCTTGCTGCCCAGGCGCTTGACCGCCTCCAGCGCCTTCTCTTCGTAACCGGCTTCCTTGCCGTACAGGTGGTTGAAGCGGCGCGCCACTTCGCGCGTGAACTCCACATGCGGCACCTGGTCTTCGCCCACCGGCACATGCTGGGCGCGATAGATCAGGATGTCGGCAGCCTGCAGCAGGGGGTAACCGAGGAAGCCGTAGGTGGTGAGGTCCTTTTCGGTGAGCTTTTCCTGCTGGTCCTTGTAGGTGGGCACCCGTTCCAGCCAGGACAGCGGCGCCATCATCGACAACAGCAGGTGCAGTTCGGCATGCTGCGGCACCCGGCTCTGCACGAACAGCACCGCCTGCGCCGGATCGATGCCTGCGGCCAGCCAGTCGATCACCATTTCACGCGTGTTCTGCCCGATCACATGGACTTCGTCGTAATGGGTGGTCAGCGCATGCCAGTCGGCGACAAAAAAGTGGCATGGATATTGGGACTGCAGGCGCGCCCAGTTCTTGAGCACGCCGTGGTAGTGGCCGAGGTGCAGGGCGCCGGTGGGGCGCATGCCGGATAGAACGCGTTGGGCGTACATGAGGTTTGTTCTCTACTAAATCAGCGCAGCCAGCGGATGCAGTATCCAGCCCAGGCTCGCTTGCATCACGCCCAGCAAAGGCAGCATCCAGTAGTTGAGCAGGTTGGTGGCAGCAAGCGCCAGCACCACGAAAAAACCGAAAGGTTCTATCTTCGCCACCAGCCTTGCCTGGGTATAGGGCAGCACCGCCACCAGCATGCGCCCGCCATCGAGCGGCGGTAGCGGAAAAAGGTTGAGCGCGGCCATCACGAGATTGACCAGTACACCGGCGCGCGCCATGCCCTGGAAGAACGCTTCGTCAATGCCAAGCCCCACCAGCACCAGCGCGAATACCGCCCAGAAAAGCGCCATCGCCAGGTTCGAGGCCGGCCCGGCGAACGCCACCCACAGCATGTCCTGCTTGGGGCGATGCAGGTTACGGCTGTCGACCGGCACCGGCTTCGCATAGCCGAACACGAAAGCCCCGTTGGTAAGGAAATACAGCAGCAAGGGCATTGCGATGGTGCCGAACGGATCGATATGGCGCAGCGGATTGAGCGACAGGCGGCCCATGATGGCGGCGGTGGCGTCGCCAAAGTGCCGCGCCGCATAACCGTGCGCGGCTTCATGCAGGGTGATGGCGAACAGCACGGGAATCGCGAATATCGCGACGGTCTGGATCAGGGATTCGTTCACGAGCCCGATTTTAACAAACGCCCTCAGTCCAGACCCAATGCGCTCAACGACCCGGCGCCGGCGCGCACCACCCGCGGCGCATCCCCGGTCATGTCGATCACCGAGGTAGGTTCAAGGCCGCAGGCGCCGCCATCGATGATGAGGTCGACTTGGCGCCCCAGTCGCTCGCGGATTTCCTCGGCATCGTTGAGCGGGTCTTCGAGATCGGGCAGGATCAGGGTGGTCGATAGCAGTGGTTCGTCAAGCTCGGCGAGCAGCGCCTGCGCGATCACATGCTCGGGCACGCGCAAGCCGATGCTGCGGCGCTTCGGATGCGCCAGGCGGCGCGGCACTTCGCGGCTGGCTTCGAGAATGAAGGTATAGGCGCCCGGGGTTGCAGCCTTGAGCATGCGGTACTGGGTATTGTCGACGCGGGCGAAGTTGGCAATCTCCGACAGGTCGCGGCACACCAGGGTGAAGTGATGGGTCTCATCGACCCGGCGAATCGCGCGCAGGCGCTCGGCGGCCGCACGGTCGCCGATGTGGCAACCCAGTGCGTAGCAGGAGTCGGTAGGGTAGACAATCACCGCACCGCTCTTCACAAGCGCTGCCGCCTGCGCGATCAGGCGCGGCTGCGGGTGGGTAGGATGAATGGAGAGAAACTGGGTCATTGTTGGGGCAGCGCCGACCAAGTCCACAGGCCGGCAAAGTCGATTTGTTCAACCCGTCAAGTCGAAAAGACTCTTCGGTAGCGAAGTCCGCATTCCCGGGACTTTTCAAGCGTTTAGCGACGCGCTCGCCACACCTGCATTATCATCGATAAGACCATGCCAGGCCGCGACGCCAGCTGGAATGCCTCTTGCATCCAGGTTCTGGCGTGCCCAGCCGGCAGCGTACATGGCCAGACTCTCGACGGATCGGACAAGGATTGATGCAAGCCCCCGCAAAAACCCCGACCAGCGGCCTCGACGATCTCGAACAACGGGTACGCGCCGAGCTGGAACTGCTCAAGTACCCCGAGCATCCCTGGGTCCCGCCACGCCAGGTGGATGGCAAGCCAGTGCTTGATGTGCTGATCGTCGGTGCCGGCCAGGGCGGTTTGGCGGTGGCTTCCATGCTGCTGCGCGAACGCGTCACCAACATCCTGGTGATCGACACCGCAGCGCGCGGCCGCGAAGGCCCGTGGCGCACCTATGCGCGCATGAAGACCCTGCGTTCCTGGAAGACCGTGACCGGGCCCGACCTCGGATTTCCGTCGCTCACATTCCAGGCCTGGTTCGAGGCGCAACACGGCGTGGGCGCGTTCGAGGCGCTGGGCAAGATTGCCAAGGAAGACTGGAGCGATTACCTGCTGTGGCTGCGCGACACGCTGGCACTGCCGGTTGAAAACGGCGTCAAACTGCAACGGGTTGATGCGGCTGGCGACCTGCTCGCAGCAACCATCGAGGACGCGCAAGGGGTGCGGGTTATTTTGGCGCGCAAGCTGGTGCTGGCCATGGGGATCGAGCGGTCCGGCCAATGGTGGATGCCGCCCGCGGTGGCCGCACTGCCGCAGCGTTTACGCGCCCACGCCTGCGACGCAATTGATTTCGCGAAGCTTGGCGGGCGCCGCGTCGCGGTGCTGGGCGGCGGCGCCTCGGCCTTCGACAATGCCGCCAGCGCGCTCGAAGCCGGCGCTACCGAAGTGCGCCTGTTCGTGCGTCGTGCCGAATTGCAGCGGGTGCAGCCCTACAAGGCGATTTCCTATCCAGGCTTCCTGCGCCATTTCCGCGACTTGGACGATGCCACGCGCTGGCGCTTCATGCACCACCTGCTGTCGATTCGCGAAGCCTTGCCGCCGGAAACCTGGGACCGCTGCACCCGCCATGCGAACTTCCACCTGCATACCGGCAGCCCATGGAACGCGTTGACCCCTGTCAACGACGCGGTGCTGATCGATACGCCCACCGGCCGCTTCACGGCCGACTTCCTGATTTGCGGCACCGGTTTCGAGCTTCAGGTGGCCAAGCGACCGGAACTGGCCGCGTTCGGTGCGCATATCGCCACCTGGGCCGATCGCTACACCCCGCCAGCGGCGCTGGCGCAGCCGCGCCTGGACGGCTTTCCCTATCTGGGGCCCGGGCTCCAACTGACCGAAAAAACACCGGGCGCGGCGCCGCTCCTGGCCAACATCCACCTGTTCGATTTCGGCGCCACCATGAGCATGGGCCCGAGCGGCGCGTCGATCAACGCAATGAAATTCGTGGTGCCGCGCCTGGTCGGAGCGATCACCCGCGACTTGTTCAAGGCCGATATCGAGCATCACTATCGCGTCATGATGGATTATCAAACGCCGGAATTTCCCTTGACCTTCGCGCGCGACCGCATGCCGTGAAAGGCCTGTTCACCAGGCTTGACGGGCTGACCGCACTGGCGTCTATGCGGCCAGCCAGCCGCCATCGACCGGCAGCACCACGCCGGTGACAAAGCTGGCGCTGTCGGCCGCCAGAAACAACACCGCTTCGGCGATCTCTTCAGCCCGTGCGAAGCGCTGCATGGGATGGCGCAGTCGCGAGCGGTCGCGCGCCGCCTGCGGGTCGGGCGCACGCTCGAGGGCGCGCCTGAGCATCGGGGTGTCGGTCGCTCCTGGCGCCACCGCATTGATGCGAATGCCGTCAGCCACATAGTCGAGCGCCATGGTACGGGTGAGCGCCATCACGGCCCCTTTCGAGGCAATGTACGCACTGTTGCGTTGCCCGCCGGCGACGGCCAGCTGCGAGGCGACCGCGACGATCGCGCCACGCTTGGACGCCTGCATCAATGGCAGCACCGCGCGGCACCATAGCCACGTGCCGTCCAGGTTGGTGCGCATCACCGCAGCCCAGTCCGGCGGCGCGGTGGTGGTCACGCTGCCGCCGCAGGAAATGCCGGCGGCGGTGACCAGTATGTCGATGCCACCCCAGGCGGCGCACACCGCCGCCACCTGCGCCTCGATGGTGGCGATGTCGGCCACATCGCCGACACAGGCCATGGCTTCGGCACCGTTCGCACGCAATGCCGCCACCATCGCTGCGCAGGCCTCCGCCTCCTGATCGATGATGGCAATGCGCGCGCCCTCGCGCGCCAACAGGCGCGCGCTGGCACCGCCGATCGCCCCGGCGCCACCGGTGATCACGGCCACCCTTCCCTTAAGCTTCATGGCACGTCCCCCTACTTGTGCACCTCGAAACACCAGGCATGATTGCGCATCCATTCGGCATAGTGCGTGGCCGATGCTTGCAGACCCCAAGTCGCGGTAAAGCCCAAGTCGTTCTCTGCCAGCTCGGTTGCCATCGAAGCGCGGTCCGCAGGCCCGTGCAAGGCCACGTTTCCGCTTTCTCCGGTGCGCGCCAGCCGGCAACCGAAGCCGCTGCGCGGCATGGTCGCCGCCAGCGCTTCGCCCCAGGCCAGCGCCGCGTAGGTGACACCGGTGGAAAAATTGTAGAGCGCGTGCGCCGGCGCCGGCGCCTCGATCAGGCGCAGCGCCGCTTGTGCGATATCGGGCGCATAGATCCAGTCACGCAGGCAGGGCCGCTCGAGGATCGCGGTGGCGCCGGCCCGGGCCAGGAGGGCGATCTGGAATTGCGGCGACATGGTGCTGCGCACCCCGGTCAGGCGCTCCCACGGCCCGAACGCGCCGGACAAGCGCACGCTCTTCACGTCGATGTTCCATAACTCGGCCAGGCGCGCCGCAACGCGTTCGCTGGCGAACTTGGTGATGCCGTACATGGCCTGCGGATCCGGCAACACGCTTTCGTCAAGCAGGCCGCCATCGGCCGGAAAGGCGGCCGCGCCCAGGGCCGAACCCGAACTCAGGTTGATCACACGCCGCACGCCGGCATCGCGCGCGGCGCGCAATACCCGAACCAGGCCGGTGAGGTTGATGTCGATGATCATTTCCGGATCGGCGGCGTCGCGTGCCGCATCGGCTGTGATAGCCGCGCCATAAACCACGCTGTCGATGCCGCCTGTGAAAGCAGCGGCGACTTGCGTGGCATCGCGCACGTCGCCGGTGACCACCTTGCAGGCCGGCCCGATGGCGCCCAATTCGGTGAGCGCCTGCGGCGGTACGGCGCGATCGAACAAAACGGTTTCCCGCCCGGCGCGCAGCAGAGCTTCCGCGATATTGAGCCCGATAAATCCACCGCCACCTACGATCAGTGTGCGCATCAAAGCCTCAAGTGTTCGGGGCGGCGCGCGTGCGCCAGCCCGACTGGGAGCTTACCAGTGCGACGGACGATCGGCCGTGGCCGCGGATTGCGTGATCGGCCTTACCAGTCCTGCCAGACCGGTGTCAGGTCGCGCGGCAAGGGCGGCAGGCTGCCCGGTTCGACCCGGCTTTCGCCGGGACCGTGGTAATCGGAACCGCGCGAGGCGCGAAATCCGAAGCAGCGGCACACCTCTGCGAAATGATTGTACTGATCGCTGGTGTGGCTGCCGGTCATGACCTCGATGGCGCCGCCACCGAGTTCCTGGAACTCTTCGAAAAAACGGTTGAGCTGCGGCGTCGACAGCTTGTAGCGCCCCGGATGCGCCACCACCGGCACGCCGCCGGCGTCGATGATCCATGTCATCGCCTGCGCCAGGCTGGCCCAGTCGTGCTCGACGTACCCTGGCTTGCCCTCGGTCAGGTAACGGTTGAATGCCTGGTGGGTCGAGCTGACCTTGCCGGCTTCGACCAGATAACGCGCGAAGTGGGTGCGCGACAGCAGTTCCGGGTTGATCGCATACTTCTTTGCGCCCTCCAACGCACCGTGCACGCCGGCGATTTCCAGGTCGAAGGCCATGCGACGCGCGCGTTCGTCGCGTCCGATACGGATGCTCTTCAAGCCGGCCGCGAGCTGCGCATTGTGCGGGTCGATATTGAGGCCCACCACATGGATGGTGACATCCTTCTGCGCCGGACTGGGGCGCCAGGTGACCGAAATTTCGACGCCCGGAATGAAGCGCATGCCCAGGGCTTCAGCCGCCTCTTGTGCTTCAGCCAGGCCGCTGGTTTCATCATGGTCGGTGAGCGCCCAGACCTCGACCCCGCCCTCCTTGGCGCGCACGGCAACCGCGGCAGGCTTGAGCAGGCCGTCGGAGGCGAGCGAGTGGGAATGCAGGTCAACGTTCACGGCCGCGCCGCGCCCTGGCCGGAAATCGGCGCGATGAAATCCTCGATCAGGCGGGCCAGCGCCTGCGGCTGGTCATGGTGCAGCATGTGGCCGGCGTCTTCGATGGTGGCTTCGGTGTGATTCCGGAAATGCGAAAGGCGCCGCCGATACTCGGCTTCGTCAATCCACTTGGTCAACATTTCCGACTGCCGCGCCGCCACCAAGAGAGTCGGCGCGGTGATCGCTTCCCAGCAGGCCGCCGCTTCTTCCACCCGGTACAACGTGGCATTGACGATCTTGTGTGCCGGGTCGGCCAAAAGCACGACCTTGCCGTCGACCTCGGCGCCCCAGTGGCGTGCCAGAAAAGCCGCCTTCTCGGGTGTCAGGCGCGGATTGCCCTTCATCATGCGGCCGGCCAGTTCGTCGAAACCGGCATAGGGCCTGAGAGTCGGCGGTTGCGCCAACTGGTCCATGAACTTGCGATAACGCGCCGGTGCCTCGGATGCATCGGTGCGACGCATGCCGAAGCCCTCCAGGCTAACCAGGTGCGCGATACGTTCGGGACGAATGCCGGCATAGTGGCTGACGACGTTGCCGCCCAGGCTGTGGCCGATCAGGTGGATCGGCGCATCCGGCGAATAGTGGCGCACGATGAAATCGAGGTCGGCGATGTAGTCGGCGAACCAGTAGGCATCCGCTTGCGCGCGCTGGGTCAGGCCGTAGCCGCGCCAATCGGGCGCGATCACGCACCAGTCGCGCCTGAGCGCATCGACCAGAAACTGGAACGAGGCCGAGACATCCATCCAGCCGTGCACCATGAAGAGCTTGGGCGCGGCAGCATCGCCCCACAGGCGCATGTGGTACGCCAGCCCGCGGACAGGCACGAACTCGGTGCGGCTGGGTTTCATCGGAAACAAAACACCGAACTTGCGGGAGCGGCGAAAAAATGGCGCATGGCAGCATTTTACACGCGCGCTGCTGGTTCCATCGCGCAAACAACCGAGCTTTCGCAGGCTTTTGCCACGGTAAGCACTGGTTTAGCCCGGGACCAGGGGACCTGTCCTTCGCATCCGCATCTGCGCACCAAACAGTGCGAAAGCATGCCTTTGCGCGCGAAGGGCGCAGCGCTTTGCTAGCAGCCTCGACGCCCTTCAGCCCCCATTTCCGTACCGCGGATGGCGCCGCCCGCCGCCCCTAGTGCGGTCCAGAAATCGCGCCCGCGGCCACCACCGAAGAGACTGCCGAACCAACCCCCTGCCAGGGCGCCCCACACCGAACCGAGGTTGGGCGCAGGCTGGCATGGATCGGCCGCACGGCCGCCGACCAGCGCCCCCACGGCGCTGCCGACCACGACGCCGGCCGCGCGATTGCCCGCCTGCGCGCCCGCCAGTGCGCCGATCACGCCACCGGCCAATTGGCCATCGGCACGGATTTCCGCCGAGCTGCGTGTACTGACCGGCGGATAGGGTGGCACGTGCCCACCCTCACGCGCCGTCGCAGGACGCACCGCCGGATGGCTGTCGGGATCGAAGGCCCAGCGAGGGTTGTAGAAACTGGTGCCTTCGCGGTTGTAGATGTCGCGCTCATAGGCCTGGCCCAGGAGCGGCACCGCGACATAAGTGACGTTGCCACCCGGGCTTTGCACCGTGGCGCAAGCGGCCAGTGCCAGCAGGCAGGAGGCACCGGCCATGCGGCGTATGATGCGGCGAAAAAAGCAGTCCTCTTGCATCAGATTAGCTGTGGCGCAAGCCCGAGATCGATTTGAGTCACTGTATATCAATTTTGCCGCCAAGCCGCAGCATGTTCGGGGGAAGATCCGGGCTTGCAGTCGCATTCACTGCAACTTTATCGATCGTTACCAAAAAGATGACAGCCTCGCCAGAGGCATGTTCTTGTCATGCATTCCGCAACTCCAAATAATGGGAGATTCCATGATCGAACTCTACACCGCAGGTACCCATAACGGCATCCGCGCCAACATCGCCCTGGCCGAATCGGGCCTTGCCTACCGCGTGCACAAGGTCAATCTTGCAACCCCGCCGGCCCTGCGCCCGGCGGATTTCCTGGCGGCCACGCCGTAAGGCCGCAACCCGGCCATTGTCGACCCGGAAGGCCCGGGCGGTCCGATCAAGGTGAGCCAGTCGGGCGCGGTGATGATCTACATCGCCGGCAAGGCGCCCAAACTATGGCCCGGCGCGGAGCGCGAACGCATCATCGCGCTGCAGTGGTTCATGCATGCCTGCAGCGACACCGCGGTATGGAACGCGGTGATGAACCAGGTGGCCTTGCACATGTTGCCGGACGAATCAGGCAAGCTGTCGGATGTGGTGAAATCGAGCCGCCTGATGCGCTGGTTCCACGAGGCCGACGACCAGCTTGCGCGCAGCGCCTACCTGTCGGGCGCGCAATGTGCGTTGCCCGACTTCGCGCTGTTTCCGGTGGTCAATCAGCGCCGCGCCTGGATCGAGGAGGCCGGCCTGCGGCACCTTTCGCGTTGGGCCACAGAGGTAGGTGCGCGCCCGGGTGTGCAAAAAGGGCTGGCGGAGTCGAGCTCAATCTCCGGCAGAACACATGTCCTGCGAAAGGGCGCGGTGCCACCAGCGAATATCCGGGAAGCGCCACAGTCGATCGCAGGTCGTGACCACATCAAAAACCATTCCTTGGCAGACGCCAGGATCTCAGCCCGCCTGCGCCAGCCTGTTCCAGGTATCGACCACGGTATCCGGGTTCAGGCCCAGCGCGGTGATGCCCTCGTCCTTGAGCCACTGCGCCAGGTCGGGATAATCCGACGGCCCCTGGCCGCAGATGCCGACATACTTGCCGGCCTTTTTGCAGGCGACGATCGCCATGTGCAGCATGGCCTTGACGGCAGGGTCACGTTCGTCGAACGAAGCCGCCACCAGTCCGGAATCGCGGTCCAGGCCGAGCGTCAGTTGCGTGAGGTCATTGGAGCCGATCGAGAAGCCGTCGAAGTACTCGAGATACTGCTCGGCCAGGATCACATTGGTCGGCAATTCGCACATCATGATGAAGCGCAGGCCGCCGCTGCCGTCGGCCGCCGCGCCTTGGCCGCGGCGCAAGCCGTGCGAGGCCAGGATGTCGATCACCTTCCTGCATTCGGTCAGGGTGCGCACGAAGGGGATCATGATCTCGACGTTGGTGAAGCCCATCACGTCGCGCACCTTTTTCATCGCCTCGCATTCCATGCGGAAGCATTCGGCGAAATCCGGCGCGATGTAGCGCGCCGCACCGCGAAAGCCCAACATCGGGTTTTCCTCGTCCGGCTCGTACAGGCTGCCACCCATCAGTTTCTTGTATTCGTTGGACTTGAAATCCGACAGGCGCACGATCACCGGCTTGGGCCAGAACGCCGCGGCAATGGTCGACACACCTTCGGCCAGTTTCTCGACGAAGAAATCGCGCGGGCTGGCGTAGCCGCGCGCCAGCGAATTGATGGCGCGGCGCAGGTCGTCGGGCACGTTGGGATGGTCGAGGATGGCGCGCGGATGCGCGGCGATGTAGCTGTTGATGATGAATTCAAGCCGCGCCAAAGCCACGCCATCGTTGGGCAGCTGGCAGAAATCGAAGGCCAGTTGCGGATTGCCGACGATCATGCCGATCTTCACCGGGATCTTCGGCATCACGCCGCGCTTGATCTCGGAAATCTCGGTTTCCAGGCGCCCCTCATAGATGTTGCCCGTATCGCCCTCGGCGCACGATACGGTGACGTCCATGCCGTCATTCAAAACATCGGTGGCGTTGCCGCAGCCGACCACCGCCGGAATGCCCAGTTCACGCGCGATGATCGCGGCATGGCAGGTTCGCCCGCCGCGATTGGTGACGATCGCCGAGGCCCGCTGCATCACCGGTTCCCAGTTGGGATCGGTCATGTCGGTGACCAGGATGTCGCCGTCCTTGACCAGATCCATCTCGGTGGCGTCGCTGACCAGGCGCACGCGGCCGATGCCGATCTTCTGCCCGATGGCGCGGCCGGTGGCCAGCACCCGGCCCTGGCCCTTCAAGGCGAAGCGCTGCTGGCTGTCGTTCTTTTCCTGCGATTTCACCGTTTCGGGGCGTGCCTGCAGGATGTAGAGCTTGCCGTCCCCGCCGTCCAGCCCCCATTCAATATCCATCGGCCGGCCGTAATGATTCTCGATGATGACCGCATAGCGCGCCAGTTCCAGCACATTGGCGTCATCGAGGGAAAAGCGGTCGCGCTCGGCATGGCTGACATCCACCGTCACGGTGGACTTGCCGGCTTCGGCCTTGGCGCCAAAAATCATCTTGCACAGCTTGGAGCCGATCGCGCGCCGGATCACCGCCGGTTTGCCCGCGGCCAGAAGCGGCTTGTGCACATAGAACTCGTCCGGATTGACCGCGCCCTGCACCACCGATTCGCCCAAGCCGTAGGAAGAGGTGATGAAAACGACATCGCGAAAGCCCGATTCGGTGTCAAGCGTGAACATCACACCGGCGGCGCCGGTATCCGAGCGCACCATGCGCTGCACCCCGGCCGACAAGGCCACCTCCGCATGGGTGAAACCCTTGTGCACGCGATAGGAAATGGCGCGATCGTTGTAGAGCGAGGCGAATACCTCCTTCATGGCGTTAAGGACGTTGTCGACCCCCACGATGTTGAGAAAGGTTTCCTGCTGCCCGGCGAACGAGGCGTCGGGCAGATCCTCGGCTGTGGCCGAGGAGCGTACCGCCACCGAAATGCCGGGGACACCGGATTGCGTTTCCATCTGCGCGAAGGCAGTCTTGATGGCCTCGTCCAGTGCCGGCGGAAACGGGGTTTCGACAATCCAGCGGCGAATCTCGCGACCTGCTTCGGCCAGTGCCCTGACATCGGACACATCGAGAGGCTTCAGGCGCGCCTCGATGCGCGCCGCAAGACCGTCATGCGCCAGAAAGTCGCGAAAGGCGTGGGCGGTGGTGGCAAAACCACCCGGCACCCGTACACCGGTGCCGGCCAACTGGCTGATCATCTCGCCCAATGAGGCATTCTTGCCGCCTACCTTGCCGACATCGCTGTTGCGCAACTTTTCAAATGCGATGACGTACTCTGTGGAAGCGGCTCGCACCATGTAAAACCTCTTTGGTTTGACAGCAATATTACGGTAAATTGTACCCGTTCGCCATTGCCGCCGCAGGGCGGCAAGCCGATGATTTGCACTGTAATCTGTAGCCTTTGCACCCAATCCTGCCTGCCCATGCCAAATTCAAACGCCCCGGCCCGCAATGTGTTCTACATCTCGGACGGCACAGGCATCACCGCGGAGACCCTGGGGCAGTCTCTTCTGACCCAGTTCGAAGGCTTGCCCACGCGCACCACTCGTATGCCCTTCGTTGACTCGGTCGAGAAGGCGCGCCAATGCGTGCTGCGCATAAATGAGGCCCATGCCGCCGAAGGGGTGCGTCCGATTGTCTTCAACACCCTGGTCAACAACGAGACCAGCCAGGTGATCAATCGCTCCACCGCGCTGGTGCTCGACCTGTTCCAGACCTTCATCAAACCGATGGAAGCCGAACTGGGACTGAAATCGACCCATACCGTCGGCCGCTCGCACAGTGCCACCCAGAACCAGCAGGAGTATTTCAACCGCATCGAGGCCATCAATTTCAGCCTCGCGCACGACGACGGCCAGACCGACAAAAACCTGGCCGAAGCCGATGTGATCCTGGTCGGCGTATCGCGCAGCGGCAAGACCCCGACTTCGCTTTATCTGGCGCTGACTTTCGGGCTGCGTTGCGCCAACTATCCACTGATCCCCGAGGACTTCGAGCGCAACACCCTGCCCGCCACCCTGGCGCCCTACAAGGGCAAGCTGTTTGGCCTGACCATCCAACCCGAGCGCCTGGCGGAAATCCGCAACGAGCGCCGCCCGAACAGCAAGTACGCTTCGATCTCCAATTGTCGATACGAGGTCAGCGCGGCCGAAGCCCTGATGCGCCGTGAAAGCATTCGCTGGCTGTCTTCGACCACCAAGTCGATCGAGGAAATCGCCACCAATGTGATGCAGGAAATCAAATTGGAGCGACGCGTTTTCTAGAACCCTTGCCACCGCATTCCCGGCTTGGCCACGCCAATCGAGGCAACGCGCCCGATCTGCGCGTCGCAGGGTGTCACGGTTTCCTGGCCGGTTTGCCCTCCAGTTCATCGGCAAATGGCGGATACAACTGCTTGAGCGCGGCAACCGCGCGCTCGGTTGCAGGGCGATCGTTCATGCGCTTGGCCAGAAGACCTACCGCATACCAGGCGAAGATGTCGCGCCGGTCGATTTCCAGCGCGCGATCATAGGCGCGCAAGGCCTCGCGATCACGGCCATCGGCCGCGAACTGGTCGCCTGTCATGATCCACGCCAGTGTGGAAGTGGGGTCGGTCTGCAGCGCCCGTTCCAGCGCGAATGCGGCGCCGCGCTTGTCGCCCAGGCGGGTGAGCGCGGCTGCGTAGAGATTCCAGCCACCGACTTCCTCGGGCAGCAATTGCGTGGCGCGCGCGAAACACTCGCGCGCAGGCACCAGTTCACCGGCCTGCAGATGGCCGTAACCCGCCAGGTGCCACCACTCGCCGCGCGTCGGTTCCCGCACCAGCTTGGCACGCGCCAACGTCGCCAGCCCTTGCCAGTTGCGCGCCTTGATCAGCGGCACCGCCTCGTCGAACTCGCTGCGGAAGTTGTACTGGCGCATGGTGCTTGCCAGAAGTTCCGGGCCGCTGGTGAGCGCGACCGAGGTGGCGACCGCAGCGCAGCCGGCCAGCAGGCCCGCCAGTGACAGCGCCACGAGCGGCCGAATCAATCCTGTGTTCATGCCGCTCCTCCACGCGCACGCTGGCGCACCGCTTCGAACATGCAGATCGCGCCGGCGGCCGCCACATTGAGCGATTCCGCGCCACCCGGCATCGGGATCGTCAGCCTTTGTGCCGCGCGCGCCAGCAGGGCCGCCGACACGCCGGCCCCTTCGTTGCCGAAAATCCAGGCCACCGGCTGGGCGAGGTCGGCGGCGAACAGGCTGGCGTCGGCACGCGCGGCAGTCGCCAACAGCGGCACGCGCAGCCGATCGCTCACCAGCTCAAGATCGATGCCTTCGACGATGGTCAGGCCGAAATGCGCGCCTTGCGCCGCGCGCAGCACCTTGGGCGACCATGCGTACACGGTCCTGGGCGAGCAGTACACCTGGTTCACGCCGGCGGCGGCCGCGCTGCGTAACAGGCTGCCCATGTTGCCGGGATCCTGCAAATGCTCGAGCAGAAGACAGTCGACCGCAACTGATTCCGGCATGGCCTGGCGCGGCGTGCGCACGGCGGCGACGATGCCGGCCCCGTGCTCGACCGTGCTGAGCGATTCGAACATGGCGTCGGGAAACTGCACCACCTCCGCCTGTACCATTTCGAGCAAACCTGCGATCTCGGGTCGCCGCGCACCCGACTCGCTCACTGCCAGCAATTCGGGCACACCCCAGTGGGCCAAACAAGCCTCGACCAGGTGCGCGCCATCGAGAATCGACAGCCCCTCCTTCTTGCGCGCCTGTGCCGAGGAGGCGAGTGCTTTCAGGCGCTTGAACAGCGGGTTTTCGCGCGAGGTGACGACTTTGAGATTCACGCGCACCATTGTAGCGATGCCCCGGCCCGGCCCGTGGCCCGATCCGCTCAGAGCGCGGCCAGATGCGCGCGCATGCGCGCGCGCTGCGCCGCGTCGGGCAATGGCCCTCGCGCGGCACCCAGATTGTCGGCCACATGCAGGGAATTGCGGGTACCGGGAATCGCCACTGTGACGTGTGGCATGCCGAGAATCCATTTTAGGAAGAACTGCGCCCAACTGGCGATGCCAAGCTCGGCCTGCGCCCATGCGGGCACGGCATGGCCGCGTACCCGCGCGAACAGCGCGCCTTCGGCAAACGGGCGGTTGACGATCACCGCGGCACCGGCGGCGTTGCACGCATCGATCAGGCGATCACCGGCCTGCGGTTCGGCCAGCGAGTAGTTGAGCTGCACCGTATCGACCCGATGGCGCTTGAGCGCCGTCTCAAGGTCACGGTGCGCACCGGCGTGGTAGTGGGTGATGCCCACAAACCGCACCCGCCCTTCCTTCTTCCATGCCGCCAGCGTCTCCAGGTGCGCCTCGGTATCGACCAGATTGTGCACCTGCATGAGGTCGAGTGAACGCACCCGCAGCTTGCTCATGGAGTCGCGCATCTGCGCCACGCCCTCGTCACGGCCACGGGTCCAGACCTTGGTGGCGACAAACAGGCGTTCGCGCAAGCGGTCCTCGGCCATCAGGTCGCCCAGCACCGCTTCCGAGCGGCCGTACATCGGCGAGGAATCGACCATGCGTCCGCCGCCGGCCGCGAATGCGCGCAAGGTCTCGCGCGCGGCCAGGTACTCGCGACTGCCCGACGTCACGTCGAACACCTGCCAGGTGCCCAGGCCCACCACCGGCACGGATTCGCCAGCGGTGCCAAACGTGCGGCTGATCAATGGCGCTTGCGCCAAAGCCGGCATCAGGGGCAAAAGCGGCAGCGCGGCCAGGGCGCGAGCGAAGGCACGCCGGCCGTGCGCATCAACGCCCCGCCGCCTCATGCTCGGCCCACACCTTGCGCGCGGTGCGTACGCCGTCGATCAGGGCCGGCGCGCCGGCGTAGGTCGCCACGTGAAGGAAGATCTCCTTCATCTCCTTCTTGGTGACACCGTTGGTGATGGCGGCGCGCACATGCAGTTCAAGCTCATGCGGCCGATTCAGGCAACACAGCATCGCCAGGTTCATGAACGAGCGCGTCTTCTTGGGCAGCGTGAGCTCACCGTCGGCATCGCGCCGCGCCCAGCTGCCGCCCCAGGAATGCAGCGTGAGGTATTCCTGCACGTCCGCTGTGAATTCATCCTGCACCGCGAACGCGCGATCGACGTAGTCGCTGCCCACGACCTCCTTGCGGATTTTCAAGGCGGCGTCGAACATTTCCTGCTTGGTCGGATTGGTCATGGTTTCATGGTCGATGATGGTCAAGCACAGCATTGTAGCGGCGCCCTCGCCGCACACCTGCAGCGCATTTCGGGCCCACTTGGCAGGTCGGGGAGTGGCCGCTTGCGCAAGTCGCCGTGCCGCCGCTCAACTCTGGAACAGCGTACCGCGAATCTCCGACACGGGCTGATGCACCGTGCGCACCATGAAAGCCGATTCAGGCTCACCTTGGCGTAGCCGCTCCAGCCATTCCTCAGGATCGAACTCCACTCCGATCGGATTCTCCGCATAGCCGGCGCCGTGCATGAATGCGTTGGTGGCATCCACCGTGGGGTAGCTGTCGACCTGGAATTCCATCTGGTTGCCGTCCGGATCGGCGTAATACAGCGAAACGGTCACGCCATGGTGAAGCGGCCAGTAAGGCTTGATACCCATGGCCTTCAACTGATCGTAGTTCTCCAGCAGTTCGCGCAGCGATCCAAAGGTGTAGGCCACATGGTCGACACCGACCGCGCCGCGGCGGTCATTGAGCTTTGCCTCCGGATCGACGGCTTCGAGGTTGATGAAAGCCACGCGGTGATGTTCGTCGTCATAGGTGACGAACGCCAGCACCGGGTTCTGGAACTGCACCTTGCAGCCGAATACCTTGACATACCAGTCGATCATTTCGGCAAAGCGACGGGTGCGATACACCACGTGGGCGAATTTGGCGGGCTTGATACGGTTCATGGTCTGCCTCCTGTTGGTCTGAATTCCGGTACGACTCTCCCGATGATAATTGCAAACCTGATGCAGCGACGCCTGAATACGCGACTTGCGGATACACAAGGGTATCATGCACCCAGGAAATAACACGAACTTCGTGTTACACTGTTTTCATGTCTCCTGGTCAGGCGCAATTGTGAAAAACGTAACCGTCAGCATGGAAGACGCCGCGCTCGAATGGGTGCGCGTCAAGGCCGCGCGCGCGAACGCCAGCGTTTCGCGCTATTTGGGCCAACTGGTAGAAGAAGCCCGCCTGCGCGACGGCGCCTACGAGCGCGCCATGCGTGCCGCCTTGAAATTCGAACCGCTGGCAATGCCCGAGAACGCACGTTTTCTAAGCCGCGCCGAGGCCAACGCTCGTGCCGATCTTCGTTGATACCAATGTCCTGATCTATGCGCATGACGGACGCGATGTCATCAAGCAACAGGCCGCGCAAGCTTGGCTTACGCGCTGCTGGCGCGAGCGCAGCGGCCGCATAAGTGTCCAGGTCTTAAACGAGTTCTACGTCAATGTCGTCCGCATCGCGGGCGAGCGCTTCAAGGCGCAGGCGCGCAGCGAGATTCGCCATCTTCTGGTCTGGCAACCCTGGGCCATCGACACCGCGACGCTTGAAACCGCATGGAGCGTCGCCGACGACGCCGGCATCTCACACTGGGATTCGCTGATTGTTGCCGCAGCCATTCATCAGGGGTGCGAGCTATTGCTCAGTGAAGACATGCAGCACGCACGGGTCATCGAGGGCGTGAAAATCGTCAACCCGTTCCTGCAAGCCGCTCAATAGAACAACCGCGCCTTGCACCGCGCAGGTTTTCCCCTGGCAAGACCCGGAATCCAAGCCATCCCGGCGTCGTCGTTCAGGCGAAGTGAGGCGTCATGTGGCGCTCAATC
>JBEIFV010000081.1:0-26533 GCA_040382235.1 Burkholderiales bacterium | reverse complement strand
GGGTCGCGGAATGGGCGCTCAACGGTTTTCGCATGCGCGGCATGATCGACCAGGCCATTGGCGTAACACCAGGCCAGGTCGACGCCAATCGCCAGGCCTTCGAGCGCCTGTATTCGGATACGCCGGGGGGCGCCACCGCGCGCGCCATCCTGGCCGAAGCCATGCACGTGCAGCGCATCGGCCCGCAGGCGCACGACATGGAAATCGGCTATCGCTATGAGAAAGGCGCGCTGGTACCCGACGGCTCGGTGGCACCGGTGCGCGACCCGATGGCCGGCATCTACCACCCGATCACGCGGCCGGGTGCGCGCCTGCCGCATGCAGTGCTGGAGCGCGACGGTGTGCGCATCGGCACTCACGCGCTGGTGCGGCCCGGCGGCTTCACGCTGTTTTGCAGCAGCGAGGCGTGGCGCCAAGTTGCCGCCGAAGCGGCCGCGAAAACCGGCCTGCGCATCGACGTGGTGGTGATCGACGCGGGTGCCGGGTATCGCGATGTCGAGGGTACCTGGGCGCGCTTGCGGCAGGTGGATGCGAGCGGGGCGGTGCTGGTGCGCCCCGATGCGCATGTCGCCTGGCGTTCGCAGGACATGCCAGTGAGCCCCGCTGACACGCTCGTTGAAGCGCTCAGCCGAGCGTTATGTTTGTGAATGACGAAGGCAAGGTCCGCTCTCGGCCAGGTCCTGCCGGACACCGACTCCGACAAAGGCTGGCCGCTTACCGCCATGACGCGGCCCTTCACCGGTGAGATTGCTGCGCAGGCTCGCCGACGGATAGACCTGGCCGTTACTTCGGCTTTGGGGTCTTGCCCACATTGATCTGAACCTGTCGTCATGCTAATCTAGTCACCATGACTAGAAAATCATCAGACTTGGCAAACCGGCCTGCGCAGCCTCCACGCAGTCGCTGGCGTCTTCAGGACGCCAAGGCGCGATTCAGCGAGTTGGTGCGCTTGGCGCACAGCGACGGGCCGCAGCATGTGACTCTGCACGGCCGCGATTCAGTTGTTATTGTCGATGCAGTCGAGTTTCACCGCCTGCAGGGCGAGCGAACCGGGCAGTTGCTGATCGATGCTCTGCAATCGTCGCCGCATCGCGAGATTGAGATCGAACCGCGCCGATCAGCCATGCCGGTGCGGGCGGTCAAACTGTGACAGGCTGGCTGCTTGACACCAATGTGATTTCGGAGTTGCGTCGACCGCGCCCGAGTGCGCGGGTGCGAGCTTTTGTCGCGGGCCAGGCGCTGGAAGAGCTGTTCATCAGTAGCGTGACCGTAGCCGAGATCCGCTACGGCATCGAGGCGGTGAGTGATCCGATCCGGCGCGCCGAGATCCATGATTGGCTGACGCACAAAGTCAGGCCGATGTTCGACCAGCGCGTGCTTGAGGTCTCCGAGGACATCATGTTCAAGTGGCGCCTGCTGGTTGAAGACGGGCGCAAGGTCGGGCATACCTTTTCGCAGCCTGACCTGATCATCGCGGCAACCGCCCTCCACCACGGGCTGACGGTGGTGACCCGCGACACCGGTGACTACAAGCTCGCGCGAGTCCCGCTGTTGAATCCCTGGGTCGACGCAACGCCGTGAGATTGCTCAGGACGCCGCTTGGCGGGGCAGGCGGGAACCATGAACCGGGCGGCAGCCATGCAGATTTCGGTTTGCAGGTCTAACCGACCGCTTTGGGTCGTCTACTGCCACTCGCGGACCCTGTCGCCGGGCGACAGGTATCGGCGGGAATGCTGCCGGTGACGGGCCCACTGCCGGCAGATGTAAAAAATTCCGACACTTTTTGGACTGGCGAGCTTATCCAGTAGGTTTTGAACGACATTGTCATCTACCGACAGCAGATTTCAAACACTTGGTCGGGGCGAAATCATCGGGCGGCTTTCCGTGCTTTCGTGTGGCCGCTCCGGTTCGATAGCTGGAGCACCGGGTCCGAATCAGCCTGCCAAGTACCGGATATCCGCAACGGTGAGCCCGCGAGACTGGTGACACGTTGGTGGAAGCATGGCCGTCCTTTGGTTGACCTCGGAATCCGGTTGATTTACGATATCGCGAATCGTAAATATGGAGTTCAGAATGTCCGAGCCGACCACTATGTCCGTCAAGGGCCAAGTCACGATTCCGCGTGACGTGCGCGAGCGCCTGGGCCTGCAGGCCGGCGACAAGATTGCTTGGTCGCTACTGAGCAATGGCACTGTCGTCGTGCGGCCGAAAACGCGGCGCCTGGTCGACCTCGTCGGCATGCTGACGCGGCCGGGCCAGCCGGGCGTCACCGTCGACGAGATGCGTCTGCCGGAATGAGTGCGGCCATCGACACCAACGTGCTGGTGCGCGTGCTCGTGCAGGACCCGACGGCTGCGGCTCAGTGCGCTGCGGCCAAACGTATGGTCGCCGCGGCCGCCGCCAGCGGCGAGCCGCTCCTCATCACGCTGTGTGGGCTGCTGGAAACCGAATGGGTCCTTCGCAGCCGCTATAAGGTCGACCGGGCGTCGATGACGGCAGCTGTCATCGCGATGCTCGAGACGCCCGGCATCGAGTTTGAACACGTGCCGACGGTCGAAGAGGCCCTGTACCTCTTTGAGCAGTACCCATCGGCCGACTTCGCGGATTGCTTGCTTGTAGCACGTGCAACGCACCTCGGCCGCGACCGCTTCCTGACCTTTGACGCCGGTGCCGCCAAGCTGCCGCGCGCGGAGTTGGTGCAATGATCGCGCACAGGACACCACCGCAGCGGCGATGGCACAGGAGGCAGGCCGATCTGCTACAGAATGACCGGTTCCCGCTGTGAATTCGCTCAGACTACCGGCCGCTATGGGTCGAAAGCAGGCATCCAAATTCAACCCAGCTCGCTGCCGCTGACCAAAAGCCGAAGGGCCCGGTTGATCCAACCCTGCGCAGACCGCTTCAGCAGTTCGGTAAACCGACCGCCGTGGCCAGCAAGCCCGCGGTTCGCAGTTCATCCCAGAACGCAGCCGGAATCGCATGCCGCGCATGCGCCAGGTTGGCGTGGACCTCTTCGACGCAGCGATAGCCGGCCAGCACGCTGCTTACCGCCGGATGCAGCAACGGAAATTGGAGCGCCGCCGCCGGCAGGGGCACCTGGTGGCGCGCGCATACCGCTTCGATGCGCCGCGTGCGCTGCATGATTTCGGGCGACGCCGGCTCGTAGAAGTAGGTCGCGCCCGGTCGCGCCCCGATGGCCAGGATGCCGGAATTGAAAGGCGCAGCGGCGATCACGCCGACGCCGCGCGCTTGCGCTTCGGGCAGCACCTCATCGAAGCCTTCGTGGTCCAGCAGGGTGATGCGGCCGGCCAGCAGCAGGAAGTCGAAGTCGGCTTCGCGCAGTGCGCGCAGGCAGGTGGCGCAGTCGTTGACGCCGATGCCGATGGCCTTGACCGTGCCGGCGCGGCGCCAGTCGTCCATCGCGCGGTAGGCGCCCGCCATGGCCTCATCGAACACCGCGTCGGTGCGTTGGCCGTGAAAGCGCCGGCTCACATCGTGGAGGATCGCCAGGTCGACCCGATCGCGGCCCAGGCGCACGCAACTCTCGTCGAGCGACTGTTCCGCACCGGCATAGGAGTAGTCGTAGACCGGCTGGGTCTGGCCATCGGCGCCGGGGCGCAGCAGGCGGCCGACCTTGGTTGACTGGGTGAAGGGCCGCGCCGCCTGCGCCAGCGCCGGGCGCCGGCGACGCTCGCTTTCGCCCAGGCCATAGAAGGGCGCGGTATCGACATGATCGATGCCGGCGGCGAGTGCCGCATGCACTGTCGCGATGGCCTCCCCAGACGTGATCTTGCCCAGGCCGCTGGCGCCGAAGGCCAGGAGCGGCATGCTGATGCCCGATTTGCCCAAGGGGCGGCGTGGCATGGCCATCTTCACTCCGCTCGGGCGCCCGAGGCCTTGATCACCGCGCCCCACTTGGCGGTCTCGGCGCGGATGAACTTCTCGGCGTCCTCCGGCGTGCTGCCGATCGGCTGCATGCCCATGGCCTTGAGGCGCTCGCTCATTTCCGGCGTGCGGATGATGCGCATTACCTCGGCGGCGATCTTGCGTGTCACCGCCGGCGCGGTGCCGCCGGTCACCCACATCGATTGCCAGGCGTTGCTCTCGAAGCCGGGAAAGCCGGATTCGGCGATCGTCGGGGTGTCGGGAAATTCCGGCAGGCGTTGTGGTGTGGCCACCGCCAGCATGCGCAGGCTGCCTGCGCGGATGTGCCCCAGCACATGCGGGCCGCCGTCGATGGTCATCTGCACCTGGCCGCCCAGGAGCGCGGTGAGCGAATCGGCACCGCCCTTGAAAGGCACATGCGGCATGGCCAGGCCGGCGCGCATGTTGAGCAGCGCGCCGCCCATGTGCGGAATGGTGCCGTTGCCGCCGGAGCTGAAATTGACCTTGGCCGGATTGGCCCTGGCCCAGGCGACGAACTCCGGCACCGTTTTCGCCGGCACCGAGGGGTGCACCAGCATCATGAACGGTACCGAGCCCACCAGTGTGATCGGCGAAAGGTCACGGTACAGCTCGAACGGCAGCTTGGCATGCAGCGCCGGAATCACGCCGATGGCGGCGGCCGCCACCAGCAGGGTGTGGCCGTCGGGCGCCGCCTTGGCCACCAGGTCGGCGCCGACGATGCTGCCGCCGCCGGGTTTGTTCTCGGCCACCACACTGACGCCCCACGCCGTGGCGAGCGCCGGGCCCAGCGCGCGAGCCACAAGATCGGAAGTGGCGCCGGGCGAGAACGGCGAGATGATGCGGATGGTTTTCGAGGGATATTCCTGCGCCCCGGCCGCGCCCGGCATGATGGCGGCCGCCGCTGCGGCGATCAGGAATTCGCGCCGCGCTCTGTCCTCTGGCGGGATGGTGCTACGCATGCTTGATCCTCCTTTGCTTGGGGCGCCGCTTTAATCGACCTTGGCGCCCGACAGTTCCACCGCGATCTTCCAGGCGGCGATCTGTTGGTTGACAAAGGCGGCGAACTCCGCCGGCGTGGAGCGACGCACTTCGAGCCCCAGGTTGGAAAACTGCTCGCGCACGTCGGCCTGCCCGAGGATCGCCATCACCTCGGCGTTGAGCCGGTTGATCACCTCGATCGGTGTCCCGGCGGGCACATGCAGGCCGGTCCAGCCGGCGGTGGCGGCGTCGGCCAGGCCCAGTTCCATCAGGGTCGGCACTTCCGGCAACAGGCTCAGGCGGTTGGGCGTGGTCACCGCCAGCGCGCGCAACTTGCCGGCTTTCAGGTGCGCCGATACTTCCGGATAGCCCGAGATCATCACCGGCACCTGGCCGCCCAGCAGATCATTCAAGGCCGGCGCACCGCCCTTGTAGGGCACATGCAAGAGCGACAATCCGGCCTTTTTGCGCAGCAGCTCCAGCGCCAGGTGCTGCGCCGAGCCGTTGCCGGGCGAGGCCACCACCAGCGGCTTGGCCGGGTCGCGCGCCAGCGCCATGAATTCGGCCATGTTGCGTGCGGCGAAGCCCGGCAACACCACGAGGGTGGTGGGGCTCATGGCGAATTGCGTGATCGGCGCGAAGTCGCGCAGGGTGTCGAAGGGCAGGCTCTTGAAAAGGCTGGGGTTGACCGAGAACGGGCCGGAGGAAAGCAGCAGGGTGTAGCCGTCAGGCGCGGCGCGCGCCACGATCTCAGTGCCGATGTTGCCGGCCGCACCGGGCTTGTTGTCGACTACGACCTGTTGCTTCAGGCGGTCCTGCAGGTGGCGCGCGACGATGCGCGAGACCGCATCCGACCCGCCGCCGGCCGGCCACGGCACCACGAAGCGAATCGCCTTCTCGGGGTAGGCCGCAGTGGCCGATGCGGCGGCAGCCAGCAGCAGCGCAGCCAGCAGGAGCCTCTTGAACCAAACAGTGATCGACATGCGTGCCTCCGTTCTGGTGATTGTCGAGCCGCGGCCGCGGCCGCGCCGACACAGCGCGCCGGGTTATTCCACCGACAGCTTCGCTTCCCGCACCACGCGTTTCCATTTCGCCGACTCGCTCCTGATCTGGCCGGCGAAAGCGGCAGGGGTGCCGCCGGTGGTTTCGCCGCCGAGCTGTGCGATGCGCGCGCGCACGTCGGCCATCTCGAGCACCTGCGCGAAGTCGGCATGGATGCGCGCAAGCAGGGCTGGCGGCATGCCGGCGGGACCGACAATGCCCTGGAAATCGCGCACATCAAACTGGATGCCGCTCTCGGTGAGGCTGGGAATCTCGGGCGTTTGCGCCGAGCGCGTATCGCTGGTGACCGCCAGTGCGCGCAGCTTGCCGGCACGCACCAGCGGCAGCGCCGCCGGCGCGGCGGCGAACATCAAGGTCACGTTGCCGGCCAGCACATCCTGGATCGCCGGTCCCGCACCCTTGTAGGGGATGTGCACCATGTCGACCCCGGTTTGCAGCTTGAAGAGTTCGCCTGCAAGATGCGCCGGTGAACCGGCACCGCCGGAGGCGAAGCTCACCTTGCCCGGATTGGCGCGGATGTAGGCCAGCATTTCGGTCACGTTGTTGGCCGGCACCGCGGGCGAGAGCACCAGCACATTGCTTTGCCGTGCCACCGAGATGATCGGGGTGACGTCCTTTTCAAGTGCGTGGGGCGGGTTCTTCGCCAGTTCCTCGAACACCACATTGTTGAAATTGAGCAGGCCCAGGGTGTAGCCGTCGGGGGCGGCGCGGATCAGCGTGTTCATGGCGATCGAGCCGCTGGCGCCCGGCAGGCTTTCGACCACGAAGGGCTGGCGCCACATTTGCGCAAGCTTGTCGCCCAACAGGCGCGCCAGCACATCCGAACCGCCGCCGGGCGGCTGGCCGATCAGGAAGCGCACGCGCCGCGCCGGGAAGTCCTGCGCCAAGGCAGGTATCGCCAAGGCCACGCAAATAAAGGCAAGCGCGATTCCCAGCAGCCGTCTTCCGCTGGCTCGCGCAGGGCGACTGTCGTGCATGCTTCCTCCTGTAGGTGCCTGTTCGCCAAGCCGCTCGAGGCCTGTGCGGGCAAGCTTATGGTTGCGGCACTACCGCGCAGCGCCAGATGATTTCCCGCGAGCATTGTGGCGCAAGCGCGATCATCGCGCTCGACTGCCGGGCATCGTAAACCTGCAGCGCACCCGGCAACAGGCTGACCGGCTCCAGGCACACATGGGCCAGTTCCTTCGCCGCATGCAGCACCAGGTGAGGTGCGCCCGTGCCTTGCACGGCAATCCGCAAACCAGGCGCAAGCGGCAGCGACGCTTCACCCGACCAGTCTTCGAACACGCAGGTCTGGTGGTGCAATGCGGCGCGGCCCAGCGCGAAGGGTTTGGCCTCGCCTGGCCCGGCATGCGGCGGCAGGCGCGCCAGGCCGTCGAGGCCGACATCGCGTTGCGCATGTGCCGCCAGCAGAACTTGCGCCTGGGGCTGCGTGTTCAGGCTGTGCGCCGGATGGTAGGGGTGCCAGCCAAGGCCCGCCGGCATGGTTTCTTCCGACTGGTTGGTGATGCACAGGCGCACCGTGGCGCCGTCCGCGTCGAGCGTGACCTGCATGGTCAACTCAAACGGCCAGGGCCAGCCCTCGTGGCCGGCGCGATGCGCATAGCGCAACACCGCATCCGCGTTCGCGCTTGATTTCACTTCCCAACTGGCGCGATGCGCGAAACCCAGCAGTGCATAGGTCGCGCCGGGCGGTGGAGTCAGGTGGATGCGCCGCTCGCCCCAGGTGAAGCTGGCGCCACCCAGCCGGTTGGAATAGGGTGCCATCGGAAAGGCGCCACCGGCAGGCCATTGATGCGAATCGAAATTGATGCCTTCGGGTATCGGCACCAGCAGATCGAGGTCGCGCTTGCCGTCAGACCAGGTGAGGCTTGCCAGGCGCGCGCCGGCGTGCGGCAGCACGCTCGCCGCATACGGGCCGGCGCGCAGCTTGAGCGGTTCGGAACTGCGCATCATGGTGGCGGCCGGCAAGTGCCTGGCGTCGCGGCAAGGCAGGTGTCAAGGCGCAACGGTTGCGGCGCTTGCATCTATTGCTCCGCGGTGATGCCGGCGGCCTTGATCAGCGGCCACCATTTCTCGATGTCCGACCTTTGCACCGCGCCCAGCGCTGCCGGTGTCTGCTGCTCGCGCGGCGGAATCTCCTGGCCCTGGGCGGCCAGGCGTTCGCGTACGCCCGGATTGGCCAAGGCTTCCACGATGGCGGCGTTGAGCCGGTCGACGACCGGCTTGGGCGTGGCGCGCGGCGCCCAGATCGCATGCCACACCGGCATGTGGAAATTCGGCAATCCTGCTTCGTCGACCGTCGGTATGTCGGGCGCCGCGGCCATGCGGGTCTTCGAGGTCACGGCATAGGCGCGCAGCTTGCCGGACTGCACTTGCGGCAGGAAGTTGGAAGCCAGCGCGATCATCATGTCGACATTGCCGGCCAGCAGGTCCTGCAGCGCCGGCGCGCCGCCGCGATAATGCACGATCAAGGGCTTGCTGGCGGTGACATTCTGGAAGTAGACGCTGCTGATATGTCCAGCCGTGCCGATGCCCGCAGTGCTCATGGTGGCTTTGGCTTCGTTGGCCTTGACCCAGGCGATGAGTTCCTTCAAGTCGCGGGCCGCAATGCCTGCGCGCGACACGATCAGTTGCGGGCTGCTCGATATCATCGCCACCGGCTCGAAGTCCTTCAGCAGGTCGTACTGAAGCTTGTAGATGGCGCCGTTCATCACATGCGTGCCGAGCAGACCGATGCCGATGCGATAGCCGTCGGGCGCGGCGCGCGCCACCTGGCCGGTGCCCACGCTGCCGCCGGCGCCGGGTATGTTTTCGATCACCACCGGCTGGCCCAGCGGCTGTGGCATATAGCTGGCAAGGACGCGCGCGATGGCGTCGGTGGGGCCGCCGGCCGGCACCGGCACGACCATGGCGATGGGGCGCGTCGGGAAGGCTTGCGCCATGGCGATTCCCGGGCTGCCGACGATGACTGCCGCGGCGATGATCAACTGCAGACAGGATTTCATGTGTGTTCCTCCTTTGGTGTCAGTGTCTTGCTGCCACACGGGCTGCCCGCTGGTGGCGCCTGTTTGCATGGCTGCCTCAGGCGGTGATGGCCAGCCCGAGCCGGCGAAAGTATTCAGGCGGGGCGCCGGCATGGTGCATTTGCGCAATGGCCAACTCCCGCATGCGCGCCTCGATGGCGGCATTCTCGATCGGGTGCAATTGGTCGGGGTCATTCGCAAGATCGAACAGCACCGTTTTCGCATCAAGCTGCACGCCCGGCCCCTGGTGGTTGTAGAACGGGGATTTCGGCGTGGCCGGTACTCGCAGCATGGGCGCACCGCGCGAGAAGGCGCTGGGCGCCACCAGTTGCGCCTCGGCCAGTTCGGCCAGGCTGAACAACTCCTTCATGTGCACGGGAATCAGGGTGTACTGGAACAGGTCGCCGCCATGCAGGTCCGGCGGATACATGAAATAGGTATAGCGGCCGTCGGTCACATTGACCGCGCTGCCGAACACACCATAAATAGCGGCCTCGCGGCCGGCCGCGTCGCCCGCCAGCACACGCAGGAGCGAGCGGCCCTTGACTTCCGCCGGGATTTCCGCGCCGTGGATTTCCAGCATGGTCGGCATCAGGTCCATGGTCTGGGTCAGCGCCTGGCTGCGGCCGCCGGCCAGCGCCCGGTAATCCGGGTGATGCACGAACAGCGGAATATGCGCCACCTCGTTGTAGCAGGGCATCACGTTCTTGGCCCACCAGTCATGCTCGCCCAGCAGGAAGCCGTGGTCGGTGGCGACGATCAGCGCGGTGTCGTCCCACATCGCATGTGCATCCATATGGTCGAGCAGGCGCCCCAGTTGGTGGTCGCACAAGGCCATGATGGCGGCGTAGTTGGCGCGGATCTCGTCGCACTCGGCCGGCCCTTCGGTGACCCGCGCATAGGGTGGCCAGTCGAAGATCGGGCCGCGGTAGGCGGTCGGATAGGGCTTGCGGAATTCGGCTGGCGCATGAAATGGTTCGTGCGGATCGAAGGTTTCCAGGTGCAGCAGCCAGTCGCCGGCGGCGCCGTTGCCCTGCAGGAATTCGAGCCCGGCATCGAAGCAGCGCACCGAGGGAAAATCCTTGTATTCGCGCACGAACTCGCGATTGATCATGTGGCGCGACAGCTTGTGGCGGCGCTGGTCGGTGAACTGGTGCGCATGGTACATCTCGCGCAGGCGCTGCCAGGGCGGCTGGACCATCGCCTTCCATGGGTCGCCCTCCTGGCCGCGGATGAAATCATAGGTGTCGTAGCGGTTGTGATAGGTGGCGCCGCCGTCGCCCCAGTAGTGAAAATGGTCCGAGATCAGGTGCGAATAGATGCCCTTCTTGTGCAGCAGCGCCGGGAACGAGTGGTCGAAGGGTTCCAGCGGGCCCCAGCCGCGGTGCAGGAAATTCAGGCGCCCGGCATGCAGGTCGCGCCGCGCCGGCATGCACGGCAGGCTGCCCACGTAGTGGTTGTCGAAGGTGACGCAGCGCGCGGCCAGGCGGCTGAAGTTGGGCGTCGCGATGGTGCGTCCGCCATAGGGTTGCAGCGCGCGCCGGTTCAGGGAGTCGAACAAGACGAAAATGGTACGCATGGGAGGAGGCTTTCGCTGGCGGCGGTACAGAACTGCGCATGGTAGTGGAAGTTGCATTTGTGCTGCAAAACGATTCTTTACATGTATTGATCGAATCAGGCGATGTATCCGCTTCCTCGCTCCGGCCGACCATCCGTTGGCGCGCCGCGAGAGCATCGAAGGGCGCGGACTTGCCGACCAGCAACTGATCCTCCTGCGCCATGGCGCAGTGCTCAGAACCTACGCTGACCGCGTGCTCGCCCGCCTGAAACTCAAGCACCCGTTGGTCGAGGTGGACCAGTTGTCTACCCTGGTCGGCATGGTCGAAGCCGGTCTGGGCGTATCGCTGATTCCCGCTCTGAGTTGTCCGCCGCTGGCCTTGCGGTCGGTGGTGTCGCGCCCTTTGACCCACCCCGAGGTATTCCGGCGTGTGGCTTTTGCGCGGGCCACCGATCGTTTGCCGATGCCGGCGGTGGTGGCGTTCGCCCGGCTCGGCCTGCAACTGGTTGCCAGCGGCGCGGTGGACTTGCCCGACGGTGTGGAAGTGCTGGGGGTGAGCGCTGCGGCGCTGCGGCAGTGCGCCGGCCGCTAGTCCGCCGCTGCGCCGCCACTCTTGCGCCGCCTTGCGAATTCATCATCGTTATCGATGAAACCATGTGAAGAATGCATTTGCAGCATGAGCTGATCGTGCCTAAACTGCGCTTGAGCATCACGCTGCCCCACCCACACCTACACCTACATCCACACCCCGGAGTACCCCGGTGAAGCCGCAAAACCTGTTGTTCATCCTTTTCGACGAACACTACAAGAAGGTCGCCGGCGCCTACGGGCACAAGATGATCAGGACGCCAAATCTGGATCGTCTGGCCGCGCGCGAGGCGATTTTCAAGGGCGGCATCTTCCGCTATTCACCAACGCCGGGCAGGAAGCCGGCGATGTTCAGTTAAGCGGCGACCTTTTTGCGACACCCGCTTTTTTTGACGCTGGCCCTGCTGCTGGCTGCGCCGCTGCTGCATGCCCAGGCCTGGCCTGCCAGGCCGATCCGCGTGGTCGTGGGTACCGGCCCGGCCGTAGCGCCGGACATCCTGGCACGCATCATCGGCGACCGGCTCGGCCAGGCGATCGTCCCGCGGGTGCGCGGCGATCTGGTCAAGCGTTCGAATGTTTCAGTGGAGGAGTAGCGAACCATGTCAATGAATGGAAATTTTGGTATCGGACGTTGCGCATTGGCAGTCGTCGCGGCATTGCTTCTGGTGCCGCAGGACGCCTCGGCGCAAGGCTTTCCGGTCAGGCAGGTGCGCATGATCGTGCCATTTCCTGCCGGCGGTGGCAGCGATGGCCTTGCGCGATTGCTGGCCGAACGCATGAGCGTGACGCTCGGGCAACGTGTGGTGGTCGAGAACATCGCCGGCGCCGGCGGCACGATCGGCAGTATGAGCGCGGCCAGGGCCGCGGCCGACGGTTACACGGTGATGATGGGCAACGTGGGCACGCATTCGGTGGCGCCCCTGCTCGACCGCAAGCTCGGCTACGTGCCGGAGCGTGATTTCATGCCGCTCGCCCACTTCGCCTACCTCACGAACTATGTGGTGGCGGGCCCTTCCCTGAAAGTGTCCAGCCTAGCCGAACTGATCAGGATGGCAAACCTTTCTCCGGGGAAATTGACATTCGCTTCGGCAGGTCTGGCAACGCCGGCGCATCTGGCGCTGGAATTGTTTCGCATTCGCACCGGCGCCGATGTGTTGCATGTGCCCTACAAGGGCGCGGCGCCGGCGATCGCCGACCTCCTGGGCGGTCATGTGGACGCGATCATCGGCGATCCGGTGACCCTGTTGCCGCACATCATGGCCGGCCGGGTGCGTGCCCTGGCTTTCGCCGGGCCGCGACGTAGTGCGGCCCTGCCCGATGTGCCAACCACCGCCGAGGCCGGGGTTGCGGATTTTCATGTGCGAGCCTGGCACGGCATCCTGGCGCCTGCAGGGGTCAACCCGGAAGTCGCGCGCAAGCTGGTTGAAGCGGTACAGGCAGCCACGCGCGATCCGGCCACCGTCGCCACACTTGCAAGGATGGGCGCCGAACCCGGTGATGAACTGCAGGACAGGTTCGCCCAATTGATCCAGTCCGAGAGGGTCCGCTGGGGCGAGGTGATCACGCGTGCCAATATCAAGACCGAATGAGAAGCCGCACGCAGATCGCAGTCGATGTGCGGTGCGCCATTGACATGCGCGCCGGCGTGGGCGGCCATCATCAGCGGCAATATCGCCAGGCCGCGCGGCGTGCCGACCGGTGAAATGCGTTTCGCATGCCGGCTTCTCCGATCGAAAAGGTGGTGCGGGAAAGGGGGCGGCAGGCGCGATCAGTCCGACTGCATGCGCAGCCGGCGCGCGGCTTCTTCGGCATTGGCGTCCTCGATCACGCTCATCACATCGCTCACATTGACCGGGCCGGTCTCATGCTCGAAAAGCCCTGTCAAGCGGGTCTCGGGGGTGAGCAGGCCGCGCTGGTAGAGGCCCCAGATTTCCGGGCCGTAGTCGGTGGAAAGCAACTGCGGCGCAAAGCGGCCGAAGAAATCACGCAGGTTCTGCACGTCACGCAGCAGCATGCGGCTGGCGTGGTTGTTGCCGGCCGCATCCACCGCCTGCGGCAGGTCGATGATCACCGGGCCGTCCGCGGCCAGGAGGATGTTGAATTCGGAGAGGTCGCCATGCACCACGCCGGCGCACAGCATGCGCACGACCTCGGTGATGAGCGTGGCATGGTGCGCCAGCGCCTCGCCGGGCGCGAACAGCACATCGTTGAGTCGCGGCGCGGCGTCACCATGTTCGTCGGTGACCAGTTCCATCAGCAGCACACCTTCGAAAAAATTCTGCGGGGCCGGCACCCGCACGCCGGCCGCCGCCAGGCGGTACAGCGCATCCACCTCGGCGCTTTGCCACGCTTCTTCCTGCGCCTGGCGGCCGAAACGCGTGCCCTTGGCCCTGGCGCGCGCCTGCCGGCTGTTCTTCACCTTGCGGTTCTCGGTGTAGTCCACCGCCTGTCGGAAGCTGCGTTGCGTGGCTTCCTTGTAGACCTTGGCGCAGAGCGTCTGATCGCCGCTGCGCACCACATAGACCGTGGCTTCCTTGCCGCTCATCAACTGGCGCACGACCGTGTCGATCAGGCCTTCTTCCTGCAGCGATTGCAGGCGCTTGGGGGTTTTCATGGCGCTATTGTCCCTCATCGGCCGTCGCATTGTGCAGCGCAGCGAGGGTGGCCGGAGGAGGCCTGTCAATTCGCGCCGGCGGCCGGTCGCGGCTTTGACTAAACTTCGGCGCCTGATCGGGAGAGCCTGAACCGACAATCCAGTGACATCCAACCGGAGCGCATGCAAGTGAAGCCGCAAAACCTGCTATTCATCCTGTCCGACGAACACAACAAGAAGGTCACCGGCGCCTACGGGCACAAGATGATCAAGACGCCGAACCTGGACCGCCTGGCCGCGCGCGGCACGCGCTTCACCTCGGCCTATACCAACTGCCCGATCTGCGTGCCGGCACGTGCCGCGCTTGCCACCGGCCGTTACGTGCACGACGTGAAATGCTGGGATAACGCGAGTGCCTACGAGGGCACGCCGCCGGCCTGGGGCCACCGGCTCATGGCCCAGGGGCACCGCGCGGTATCGATCGGCAAGCTGCACTACACGCGCAACACCCCGGCGGCCAACGGCTTTGACGAGGAGATCCTGCCGCTGCACATCGTCGATGGCCTGGGCGACCTGCTGGGCCTGATTCGCGACGAGTTGCCGGTACGCACCGGCTCGCGCAAGCTGGGGCCGGAAGCGGCGCGCGGCGAATCGGAATACACCGCCTATGATCGGGCCATCACCGCGGCGGCCGTGCGCTGGCTGAAGGAAGAAGCCGGGCGCCATCGCGACAAGCCGTGGGCGCTCTACGTGGGCTACGTGGCGCCGCACTTCCCGCTGGTGGCGCCGCCCGAGTTTTTCGACATGTACCCCGAGGCGGAAGTGCCCTGGCCCAGCCAGTACGCGCCGGGCGAACGCCCGCGCCATCCGTTCCTCGACGCCATGCGCAACTGCATGCAGTACGACGCAGGCTTCACCGACGAAGCCATGGTGGGGCGCGCGATCACCGCCTATTTCGGCCTGGTGAGCTTTCTCGACCACAACATCGGCCGCGTGCTGGCCGCGCTCGAAGAGGCTGGCCTGATGGATGAGACACGCGTGGTCTACAGCTCCGACCATGGCGACAACCTGGGCGCGCGCGGCATGTGGGGCAAGTCGACCATGTTCGAGGAATCGGCCGGCATCCCGCTGATCGTGGCCGGCGCCGGTGTGCCGGGGGCCCACGTGTCCGATGTACCGGTGACCCTGGTCGACATGTTCCAGACCATCGTGCAAGGTGTCGGCGCGCAGCCGCACCCGGACGATGCCGCGCTGCCCGGCCAGTCGCTATGGGAAATCGCCAACGGCCGCGCCCGCGAGCGCGTGATCCTCTCCGAATACCACGCCGCCGCCGCGATCGCTGCCACCTACATGATCCGCCATGGCCGGTACAAATACATTCACTACGTGGGCATGCCGCCGATGCTTTTCGACTTGCAGGCCGACCCGGAAGAGCTGCGCGACCTGGGGCAAGACCCCGGGTATGCGAAGGTGGTTGCCGAGTGCGCGGTCAAGTTGCGCAGCGTGGTCGACCCGGAGGCGGCGGATCGCGCGGCCCGCGCCGACCAGGAAGCCAAGATCGCAGCGGTCGGCGGGCGCGAGGCGATTTTCAAGCGCGGCACCTTCCGCTACTCGCCGCCGCCGGGGAGCAAGCCGGTGATGTTCAGCTGAGGATTTATTCGGGCGAACATTGAACAGGTCCGCAGGTGGAAAAGGCCGCTCCTGCAATATGTCGGGTCGAAAAGACTCTTCGTCCGAGAGTCTGCATTTCAGTCAGTTGTTCAGCGCGTTTTGGCGAATTGGGTCACGGAACAAACTCAACGCCCCACAGCTTCGGGAACAAACCAATGCAAACTATCGGGCAAGCCGCGCTGGTGATGTGGTGGAACATAGCTTCCCCGCATGTCTCGGAGTTTGAGCAGTGGCACTCCCGGGAGCATTTGCCGGAGCGGCTTGCGATTCCCGGGTTTCTGCGCGGCACCCGCTGGAAGGCGGCTTCGGGCGATGCACGCTACTTCGTCATCTACGAAACGCAAGACCTCGAAACGCTGAGCTCGGCCCCCTACACGGCGCGCCTGAACCACCCATCACCATGGTCCGCGGCAATGTTTCCGCGCTTTCTCGACATGATGCGCAGTCCGTGTGTTGTCTCGGCGGGCTTCGACAACGGTGCCGGCGGCGCAGCGGTCACGGTGCGGATGTCACCTGCGAGTGGGCAAGCCGGACCGCTGGGCTTGTGGTTGACGCAGTCCTTGCTTCCGCGACTGGCAGCGCAACCGGGAATCGTCGCCGCCAGCCTGTTGCAGTCGCAGGCGGCAAGGCAGACCAAGCCAACCATGGAACAGCAACTAAGGGGCGGCGATGCCAGCGCCGACTGGGTGTTGTATGTGCAGGCGCATGACGCCGCCATCCTGGGTACGGTTTCCGCGCAGATGTTCTCCGACGCCCGGCTTATGCATCACGGAGCGAGCCCGGGCGCTGTGACCGAGGCGTTTCAGCTTTCCCATTCGCTCACCGCCTGGTCCGGCGTAAATGCTTGAACCGGCGTTTCAGGCGGCTGCCATGGAGCCATTTCTTTTCAGTCGCCCCGTTATCGCGAGCGCAGCGCTGTGACTGCCGATACCGCTGCTCACGAGCCCGCTAATCCGCGCGCAAACCTGCTTCCTTGGCGATGCGCGCCCACACCACGCCTTCGTCGCGCACGCGCCGCGCGAAATCCTCCGGCGTGCCGCCCCCCGCTTCGAGCCCGGATGCGGCCAGCTTGCGCCTGACATTGGGGTCGGCCAGCGCTTTCTGAAATTCACCCGACAGGCGTGCCAGCACCGCCGGCGGCATGCCGGCCGGGCCCAGCAGGCCGAACCATTGCGAGAGGTCGATCCCGGGATAGCCGGCCTCCATCATGGTCGGCACATCGGGCAACACGGTCGAGCGTGTTTTCGAGGCCACCGCCAGCAGCAGGATCCGACCCGAGGCGGCGTGCGGCAGCAGCGGCGCCGAGCCCAGCACGCCCACCGGCACCTGCCCGCTGGCAAGGTCGCCCACCGCCTGCCCGCCGCCCTTGTAGGGGATGTTGGTCAGCGTGATGCCGGCAACGCGGGCAAACGCGGCGCCGGCTACCGTCTGGGTGCCGCCGGCGCTGGGGGTTGCATAGGGCAGCGGCGCCGACGAACTCCTGGCAAGGGCCGCCAGTTCCGCCACTGTCTTGACCTTGAGCGACGCATGCACAGCCAGCACCAGCGGCTGGCTGGTCAGGATCACGATCGGCGCGAAGTTCTTCTCGACCGTGTAGGGCAGCGAGGGCTTGAGGATCGGCTGATACAACGAAGAATCGGAGCCGATCAAGAGGGTGTAGCCATCCGGCGCGGCGCGTGCCACCGCATCCATCGCGATGCCGCCGGAGGCGCCGGGACGACTCTCGATGACAAAAGGCTGGCCGAGTGCGCGCGCCACCGCATCGCCGACCACGCGCGCCGACACGTCCGCGCTGCCGCCCGGCGCATTGCCGTTGATGATGCGGATGGGCCTGGTCGGCCATGCCTGCGCCTGCGCAAGCGTCGCGCCGATCAGGCCGGCGAGCGCGGCGGCCGCCCGCAACAGGCGCAGACTGGTTCCCGCGGCGCGCGTCTTCACGCCATGCCGATCGGTTCGGCGAGCGGATCGCGCACGCTGCCCGGCCGCGCATGCATCATCTGCGTCAGTTCCTCGCGCACGCCCTTGCATGCCGGGTCGTCGAAGCGGTTGTGCATTTCCTCGGGGTCGTTCACCAGGTCGTAGAGCTCGCCGGCGCCCGAATCAAGCTCGAAAGTGCACTTGTGGGTCCTGGTGCGCACCGTGCGCAGCTTCAAGGCCACGCCGCAGCGCGAAGGATGCACATGCCATTCGCTCCAGGCACCCTGGCGCGGCGCATCGGCGCCGCCGGCCAGTGCCATCAGGCTTGTGCCTTGCTGTGGCAGCAGTGCCGGTACCTGCGCCGCTTCGTGAAACGTTTGTGCCAGGTCGAGTGTGGATACCACTTCGCTCACGCGGCCGCCGGCCGCCACGCCCGGTCCGCGCATGATGAGCCCGATACGCAGCAGGTCTTCATAGGCGATCGGGTGCTTGAGGTAGAGGCCGTGATTGCCCAGCAACTCGCCATGGTCGGTGGTGAACACCACCAGCGTGTCCCGCTCCAGCCCGAGATCGCGCACGCAATCGAGAATGCGCCCGACGCTGTGGTCGAGCAAGGAGATCATGCCGTAGTAGTTGGCCGTCATGTGACGCAACTGTTCATCGCTTTGCGGCGGCACGCGCGAGCCCTGGGCGCGAAAGCGCTTCATCACCGGATCGGCCAGTTGCGGCTCGCCTTCGAGCGCCGCCTTGTGCCACCACGACCGGCGCTCGAGGTCGGGCACCCGATGCTTGGGCAGGGCGACGTCCTGCGGCCGGTACAGCGAGCTCCAGGGCGCGGGGCAATCGAAAGGGTGATGCGGGTCGCCGAACGAAGCCCACATGCAGAATGGTTTGTCCGCATCGCGCGCGCGCAGCCAGGCGATGCTGCGATCGGCGGTCCAGGTGCTGCCGTGCCAGGCCGCCGGCAAGGCAGAGTGCCAGGTCTGCGCCGCGCCGATCTCGGGTTCCAGCGCGGCGTTCCACAGCGCCAGCGCCTCTTCATCGCGGCCGCGTTCCAGGAACCAGCGCTCGTAATGCCCGACCACGGGGCGCATCCACGGCCGCAGGCGACTGAAGTGGCCGAGCACCGCCAGCTCGGCATGCTGGAAACCCATGTAGGGGCCCTGCCAGCCTTCGTCATACAGCTTGCCGTTGAAGCGGTCTTCCGGCGTGCCGGTGGCTTCGAAAGTGGATTTGGTGGCGAAGTGCGCCTTGCCGATCAGCGCGGTGGCATAGCCGGCGGCGGCCAGTGCGCCGGCGAATCCGGCCTCACCCACTTGCGGGTCGAGATCGACGCCGTTGTCCCACACGCCATGGGTCAGCGGCAACTGCCCGGTGAGAATCGAGGCGCGCGAGGGCTGGCACACCAGGTTGGGCGTGATTGCCGCCGAAAAGTGTGTGCCGTCGCGCGCCAGGCGGTCGAGGTGCGGGGTCTTCAACGCCGGATTGACGAAACCGTAGCAATCGGCGCGCTGCTGATCGGAGGTGATCAAGAGGATGTTGGGGCGTTTCATGTGGTGACTTTCGCAAATGGACACGCCGAGTCGCGCTGAGCGAAGCGCCGGCGGCTCTCGCAGGGTAGAACTATCTAAGCCGTGGGGTAGACCGCGTCCACAGCGCGGATCGGAACATCGCCAGGGCCTGCTCCCACACGCGCTCGGAGGCGGCACGGTCGAAGCACCAGCGATCCGGGAACGACCAACCATGCGCTGCGTCATGGTGTTCGACGGTCACCCGGCCGGCGGTCTGCGCGGCCAGTTCTTCAATCGCGCTCTGGTGCGGCGGCGGACAAGTGGTGTCGTCTTTGGCAAACGCAAAATGCAGGGGCACGTTGCTGCCGTTGATCAGGTGGTGGGGCGAGGCGGCGCTGCCATCGACCAGGCGGCCACCATGGACCGACAGCGCGGCACGTACCCAGCGCGGGTGGGTGGCCGCTACCGACAGCGCGTGTCGCCCGCCCATGCAGTAACCGATCGCCCCCCACAAGCCGCTGCGGATGCCGAAGGCGCCGGCCCTTGCGCAATCGATGATCGCGCGCGTGTCGCTGGCGGAGCCTGCCATGCTGGTGGCATCGTTGGCGCGCACCACGGCGTCGTCGAGCACGTCGCCTAAGTGATTGGTGGGCGCAAACACGGGCGAGCCCAGGCGGTGGAACAACTGCGGCAATGCCGCGATGTAACCGCAGGAGGCGAAGCGGCGCGCGATATCGCGCAATTCCTCGCGCGGCCCGAACACATCCATGTAGATCAGCACTCCGGGCGCGCAGGCCACGCCTTGCGGCACCGCCGCGAACACCGGCATCTCCCCGTCAGGCGTGGGAATGACGAGCGAAAGCTCTTTCACGAAGGCCTCAGGCCACGGGTTTGGGGCTGCGGCGCATGGCGGCGGCGAATGCGAGCTGATCGGCGTCGCCCAGGCCCGCATCGAGCGCGGCCGCATACTGCGCCGCCGCGTGGGCAATCATCGTCGCAGGTGCGCCGCTGCGTTGCGCCAGCTTGTCGCCCAGGGCAATGTCCTTGGCGGCGATGCGCAGCAAGGCGCCGAAGCGGGCCTCGTGATCGGCAAAGTCGATCCCGACCTTGGTGAACAGGGGGGAGTCCGCCATGCCGCCGCAGCCGACCACCGCTTCGTGGAATTTGTGCGGGTCGCCGCCCGCCGCCTCGAACACGGCGAATGCCTCGGCGATGGCGACGATTTGCACCAGTCCGAGGCTGTTCTGCATCACCTTGATGAGACTCGCAGACCCCAATGCGCCGGCATGGTGACTCGCCGCGCAAAGCTTTCGATCACGGCGCGCACCGCCTCGTAGTGCGCCTCTTCCCCCGACACCACCACGGCGAGCTTGCCTTGGCGCGCATGGACCGGTGCGCCAAACACGGGGGCGTCGCAGAAGGCCGCGCCGCAGGCGGCATAGCGGCTGCCGATGTCGCGTACGACCTCCGGGTCGAGCGTGGACAGTTCAACCACTGACAGGCCGGGCCGGGCCACGCGCAGCAGCCCCTCAAGGCCTTCGAGCACGGCCAAGGACGCATAGGCGCCAGGAAGACACAGGAACACCACGTCCGACGCCTGGCCGACCGCGCCGGGGTTCTGCACCTGGCGCAACAACGGCGTCTGGCGCGCTTCGTCCGAGGGCGCGACATCAAACACGGTGACTTGCCCGAAGTGTTTCGCCAGCTGTTGGGCCATCGGCAACCCCATCACGCCAAGGCCGATGAATCCGATTTTCTTCACGTGGTGCTCCGCTTGCGTGGGCGTTGCGTTGTTTGGCGTTTTGGTGACACCGGGCGGGCTTGCGCCCGCACCAGCGTCAAGCGCGGCGCGCTAGGTCCGCTGCGCCCGCTTGAGTTCGGCATCGGCGCGGGTGGCCGCCTTCGCCAGCGCGTCCCTGGGCGCTTCGCTACCGAGCACCACCTGCTGCACCATCTCCGAGACGATCTGGATCACCGCCGGAATCCCCACCACACCGGGGAAGGGCCGTGCATAAGGAATCGTGTCGAGAAAGGCCTGGCCCAGCGGGTTCTTGGCGAGGAACTGCTTGAACTGGGGGTGGTCGATCGCCGCCTGCGAATTCGGAATCGCGCCGGTTTCGCCGGCCCAGCGCCCGCTGATCAACGGCTGCACCCACCACTGTCAGAACTGTCCGGCGGCTTCCTTGTTCTTGCTCTGGCTGGAGATGGTCCAGTAGTTGCCGGCGAAATGCGCGCCGCGCTGCTTGCGCCGTGGCGGCGGCGCCGTCACGCTCCTGATCTTGGTGTTCAGGATCTGCGCCGTCCACACCGGGTAGAGCAGCACCGAACCGACCTTGCGGGTGGCCCATTCGCCCCAGGCCTGCACGTCGGTGTACATTTTCTTGGGTGAGATGCGGGTCTTGTTGACCGCATCGGAAAGGAACGTGAGAGTGTCGAAGCCGGCCTCCGAATTGAAGGCGCTGGCCTTGCCGTCCGGGGTGACCAGGTCGCCGCCGGCGGCAACCATGAAGGCCCAGAAATTCTGCGCAGTCGCGAAGCCGGCCTGGTTGCCCAGCAGCAGGCCCCACTGGTTGTCCGCCGCATTGGTCATCTTGCCGGCCACGTTGATCAGGTCGTCCCAGGTCTCGGGCAACTTCTTCGAATCGAGTCCGGCCTTTTCCATCAGTTCGGCGTTGTAGCACATGGCGCCCAGGCCGCCATTGACCGGCACCCCATAGCGCCGCCCGCCGTAGACGGTGATTGCATCGAAGTTCTTGAGCGAAGTCGGGTCGAGCTTGACCATGTCGTCGACCGGCACGATCACCTTGTTGATCGCGAGGTCCGGCGGCACATAGCCGGGAGCATGGAAAATGTCCGGCGCGGCGCCGGCCGCGACTGCCGCCAGGTACTTGGGCAGAATCTCTGACGGGCCGTAGGCGGTGATCTTGATCTCGATATCCGGTTGCGCCTGCTGGAACTCGGTGACGTAGCGGTTCAGGATGTCGAGGTTGGCGCCGCCGAAGTGCACCCAGATGTTGACGGTGCGCTTGCGCGCCTGCGCGAAGCTGCGGCTTGCAAGAGTGCTGCCGGCGACGACGCCGGAAGCGGCAGCCGCGGCCTTGAGCAACTGGCGACGGTCGATTTTGCGCAAAGCGTTTCTGTCGTTCATGATTGCTGTCTCCTGTGGTGGTGTGGTCACTTCCCGCTTCAACCCTTGAGCCCGCTCATCGCGATGCCCTTTACAAAATACCTCTGCAACATCACATAGATCAATACCGTCGGCAACACCGAGAGGCTGACAATCGCCATCACCATGCCCCAGTCGGTGGCCTCGGCCGCCTTCAACTGCGCGATCAGAAGCTGGATGGTCCACATCTCGGTGGACTGCACCACCAGGAGCGGCCAGAAGAACTCGTTCCATGAAGCGGTGAAGGTGAAGATGGCAAGGGTGGCCACCGCCGGCCCGGTCAGGGGCAGCAGTACATGGGTGAGCGTTTTCAGGCGGCTGCAGCCGTCGATGCGCGCGGCTTCCTCGAGTTCCTTGGGCAGGCTTTGCAGGAACTGGCGCATCAGGAAAATCCCAAGCGGGGCCATGATGCGCGGCACGATCAGGCCCTGGTAGCTGTCGATCCAGCCGAACCACTTCATCAGGATGAAGGTCGGGATCATGGTCACCTGGCTGGGGATCATCATGGTGCCCAGGATCAGGATGAACAGGATGTCGCGGCCGGGAAACCGGAGGCGCGCGAACGGGTAGGCGGTGAGAACGCTGGTGACGACTACGGCGAAGGTCTCGATGCCGGCCACGATGATGCTGTTGAAGATCGCGCGCGCCACCGGCTGGCGCGTGACCGCGTTGATGTAGTTGTCGAGTATCGGGTGCGAGGGGATCAATTGCGCGGTGCCGGAGAAAATCTCCACCGTCGGCTTGAAGGAAGACGACAGCATCCAGGCGTACGGCAGCAGCGTGATCGCGGTGCACAGCAGCAGCAGTGCGTAGAGCAACACGGTTACCGCAAGTGGCCGCGCATCGACGCGGCCGGGGGCGTTGCGCCCGCTTTTGGTCATGCTTCCACCGTCTTTCCGAAGGCCTTGAACTGCAGCAGCGTAAGCACGAAAATGATGACGAACAGCACATAGCCGACCGCGCTGGCGTAGCCCATGCGGAAATAGGTGAAGGCCTGCTGGTACAGGTAGAACACCAGCACCGAGGTGCTGCCGGCCGGGCCGCCGGAGGTCATCACATAGACCAGGGCGAACACCTGGAACGACAGGATCACCGACATCACCACCACGAACGTGACGGTCGGCTTGAGCAGCGGCAAGGTGATGCGCCAGAAGCGGTCCCAGGCGCCGGCGCCGTCGATGCGCGCGGCTTCGTAGTAGGTGTTGTCGATACCCTGCAGGCCAGCCAGGAAGATGGTGGCGAAGTAGCCGACATTGCGCCAGGCCGCGGTGATGATCAGCGACAGCAATGCGATGCGGGTATCGGCCAGCCACAGAGGGCCCTCGATGCCGATGCCGCGCAGGCCCTGGTTGATCAGCCCGTATTGCGGATCGAACATCCATACCCAGACAATCCCGATGGCCACCAGCGAGGTCACCGCCGGCAGATAGAAGATGGCGCGGTAGAGCTTGATCCAGCGCAGTTTCTGGTCCAGCAGCAGCGCCATGGCAAGCGAGAACACTACGATGCAGAGGGTGATGCCGATGGTGAAGAGCGCGGTCTGCACCAGGCTTTTGAGGAACTCGGCGTCCCCCATCAGTGAAGTGTAATTCTCCAGGCCGACCCAGGTGGGGGTGGGCGCCATCATGTTCCAGTCGTGGAACGAGAGGTAGAACGAATAGCCGAACGGAAAGCCGACAAAGGCGGCGAAAAACAGCAGCGCGGGCGTAAGCGTGGCCCAGGCGAAGCGGGTTTCCTCGTTCCACCAATGGAAGCGCCGGCGTGGGGCGGGGTTTGTCACGTCTGCCTCGGTGTTCGTGCGTGCGCTGCAAGGCGCAATGTGAAGGACGTCAAGTCAGGCGCTCCGTGCGCCCGGCACGCCAAACAAGGGCTTGCCGTTGCGCTCTTCCAGCACACGCGAGACTGCTGTGAATTCCGCGTTCGCCAGGCCTGCTGCCACTGCCTGGCGATAGTCACTCGCCGCAGCCTCGAACAGCGGCAGGTCGAGACCGGCGGCCGCGGTTTCGCGCGCCAGCGCCTCGGTGTCCTTGGCGGCGATATACAGGCGGCCCCAGCCCTCGTCGCGCGCGGCGGCGACGCCGGCGGCGTGCAGGTCGAAGTACTTGGACCAGCCGATGCCGCCGCCTTGCTTGACCACATCGATGAAGGCATCGACATCGATACCGCGCGCGGCTGCCAGCGCCAGCGCTTCGGCGGTGGCCAGGGCGTAAACGTAGCCCAGGCCGTTGTGCAGCAGCTTGATGGTGTTGGCCGCGCCGTTGCCGCCGACATGGCGCCAGGCGCGGCCCATGTGACCCAGCAGCGGCGCGACGCGCTCGGCCACCGCGGCGTCACCCGAGACGATGAAGTAAAGCTGCCCGGCACGCGCTTCCGGCGGCCGCCCGACCAGGAGCGTCTCGATGTGCGCCGCACCGCGGGCTTCGACGGCGCGTGCAAGATCGCGCGCCATGTCGGACTCGATCGTGGAGCACTCCGCGGTGATCAACCCGGGACGCGCCACCGCGATCAATCCGTCGGCTGCCTCATAGACGGCGCGCACCGCGGCGATCGAGGGCAGGCAGGTGAAGATCACGTCGCTTTGCCGCGCGACTTCCGCCGGCGTGTCGACCAGGGCCAGCCCGGCGACGCCGGCCGCGGCGGCGCGCGTGGCCGCGTCGGTATCGCAACCGCAAGTCGGCACGCCGGCGCGGGCCAGGCTGCGCGCCATGCCCCCGCCCATCGCCCCCAATCCGATGACTCCCGCGCGCAGCATCATGGCCTCCTTCGCGCTGTGCTCAAGCCATGCCGATCTGCGGCAGCGGCGCACAGGCGTCGTCCGGCCGGCTGGCGATCATGTCCATCAGTTCGCGTTGCACCTTCGCATAGGCGGGATCGCCGAAACGGTTGTTCATTTCATGCGGATCCTCCGCCAGGTCATAGAGCTCGCCGGCACCGCTGTTTTTTTCAAGCGTGAGCTTGCGGGTCTTGGTGCGCACCGTGCGCAAGGCGAGGTCGACGCCGCAGCGCGAGGCACGCAGGTCCCATTCGGAAAGCGCGAAATCGCGCGACGCGCCATCGGTCTCGATCAACGGCTTCAGGCTGCGGCTGTGCACCTTGCCCGGCAGGGTCAATCCGGCGTAGTCGCAAAAGGTGGCCGGCAGGTCGAGGGTCGAGACCGGGTCGGCCACCACCTTGTTTTTCGGCACGCCCGGGCCTTCGAACAACATGCCCACACGCAGCAGGCCTTCGTAGGCCATCGGCCCCTTGAGCAGGAGACCATGGTCGCCCAGCCAGTCGCCATGGTCGGTTGAATAGACGATCAGCGTGTTTTCCAGAAGCCCCAGGTCACGCAAGGCGATGCGGATGCGCCCGACCTGATGGTCGATCAAGGAAATCATGCCGTAGTAGTTGGCGATCAGCGTGCGCATTTGCGCTTCGCTTTGCTTCGGCGTGCGCGACGATTTTTCGCGGAAGGCGCGCAGTCGTTCGTTGGCCATTTTCGGCGTGCCTTCCAGCGCGGCGCGGTGCCACCAGGGGCGCCGATCCAGGTCCATCTCGCCATGCACAGGCAGTTCGACTTCCTCCGGATGATGCATGTAGCACCAGGGGTCGGGTGCGTCGAAAGGATGGTGCGGGTCGGGGAAAGAGGTCCACAGGCAAAACGGGCTGTCGCGGTGTTCACGCAGGTAATCGATGGTGCGGTTGCCGATCCAGGTGGAGTTGTGCCAGGCCACCGGCAGGCCCGAATTGAAGGTCTCGTGCGCGTCGCTGACCGGTGGCAGTTGCTTGCGATACAGCGCGGTGCGTTCATCACCGCGCCCATCGGCGTGATACCAGCGCTCATAGGCGCCACCGCGTGGCGGGTGCATCGGCGGAAACATGTTGTGGCCTTCGAGCATCAACTCGACATGGTCGAGGCCCATGTAAGGCCCGACCCAATCCGTCCCGAAGTTGGCGCTGCTGACAGTGCATTCCGGTGTGCCGGTCGGCTCGAAACAATGATTGGTACTGAAGTGCGCCTTGCCGATCAGCGCGGTGGCGTAGCCGGCCTTCGACATGGTGCCGCCGTAGCCTGCCGCGCCGACCGCCGGCGGCAGGTCGATGCCATTGTCGGAGACGCCGTGGGTAAGCGGCAGCAGGCCGGTCAGGATCGAGGCGCGCGAGGGCTGGCACACCAGGTTGGGCGTGATGGCGGCCGAAAAGCGGGTGCCGTTGCGCGCCATCTCGTCTAAGTGCGGGGTTCTGACGCGGCGCCCTTCGAAGCCGTAGCAATCGGCGCGCTGCTGGTCGGAAGTGATGAAAAGGATGTTGGTCTTTTTTGTCATTCCTACTCCGCTTGAATGCCGGCGGCTTTGAACACATCCGTCCAGCGATTGGTTTCACGTTGAATCATCTGCTTCAACTCGCCAGGCGTGTCGCCCACCGCGTTGTCCATGCCGATGGCCGAGAGCTTCTCGATCAGCGCCTGCAGGCGCTTGGCCTTCAGCATCTCCGTGTGGAGGCGCGCGGTGATCTCCGCGGGCATGCCGGCCGGCGCCACCATGCCCTGCCACTGCGCCATCTCGAAGCCGGGAATGC
>JBEIFV010000080.1:0-26633 GCA_040382235.1 Burkholderiales bacterium | reverse complement strand
CCATCGGCGGCCAGCAACTTTCCTGGGCGCTGCGCAGTACGCGCGACAACGGCGCGGTCGCCACCTACGGCAACGCCGCCGGCAACGATTTCTCGACATCGATCCTGCCCTTCATCCTGCGCGGCATCCGCCTCTACGGCATCAATGGCAACCTGCCGATGGCGCGCCGCCTCAAGACCTGGGCGCGTTTAGGGAATGACCTGGCGGCACCGGTATTCACCGCGGCGGCACAGGACATCGCGCTCGAAGATGCGATCGAGTTCTGCCAGGGCATGATCGCCGGCCAATCGATGGGCCGCACGCTGATCGCCATGCCGGGCTGATTGCATGCGCGGCATGCCACGGCGCGGTGCGCCTGCTGGCCTGGCATTTCCCGGCTGAACCGACCCAAGGCGGAACCAGTCCGCAAGCTGCGGACCGGTTCAGCTCAGGGCCTCATGCGTAAGCGCGAAAGCGCACCGTGGGATCGCGCCGGATCTGCTCGACCAAAGCCACCTCCCAGTCGAGATAGGCACGCGCGTGCTTCTCGTATTCGCCCTCATGCTCATGGTCGTAGGGCTTGTACCAGACGTCGTCCAAGGTCGTTGTGACTTGCGTCATGCCGCTGGCCATAGGCAGGCCGGCCGCAAGCCATGCCGCGGTGCCGCCGGCCAGCACCCGCACCGCGGCTTGTGGCCACAATAGCGCCGCTTCCGGCGCCGCCAGATGTGCCAGGGCCAGGTTGTCGGCGGTCAGCACCACGGTCGCGGCCGGCGCGCACCTGGCTTGCGCCTCCGCCAGCCGCGCACGCACCGCCCACACCGCGCCTGCGATATGGGCGGCGCGATACTTGAGGCTGCTTGCCAAATCCAGCACCAGCGTATCGCCAGCCTGCAGGCGCTCCTGCAACTGCGCGGGCGTGAGCATGTCCCAGGGTGCGATCGCCGCGCCTGCCGCGCCGGGCGGCCCGCTTGCCACCTGCCAATGCGCGAAGCCATCCGCGCCTTCCGGTTCGAGCACGTGCACGTGGTCCAACCCCAGCTGGTTGAGCCAGGAGGCGGTCATCACCGAGCGCACCCGCGCCGGATCGATCAGGATGACGCGCGCGCCGCGCACACCGACGAATTCATCGGTGGCCTGCACCAGTTGCCCACCGGGCGCATGGCGCGAGGCCGCGATGCGGCCGGCCTCGAACTCGGCGCGGCTGCGCACATCCAGCAGGTAGAGCGTGCGGCCGCTGTCGCCGACCCAATCCTGCACCTGCGCACGGGTGGCGAACTTGACTTCAAATCGCCGCGCCACCAGGTCGGCGGCGGCGCGTGCACGGGCGGCACCGGCGGCACTGGGGACAGGCGCTTCGCGGGTCGAGCCGCGCTCGCATTCATAGCCCGCCAGTTCCCAGCCCATGGTGCCGTCCTTGAGCGCCACCACCGGGTTGGGAATGCCGGCATTGCGCAGCGATTGGCAGCCGATGATGCTGCGCGTGCGCCCGGCGCAATTGACCACCACCAGTGTTTCCGGATCGGGCGCCAGGTCGTGCACCCGGTACACCAGTTCCGCACCCGGGGCATCGATGCCGCCGGGAATATTCATGCGGTGGAATTCGTCGTAGGGGCGCGAATCGAGGATCACCATCTTCCTGCCCGACTCGATCATCTGGCGGATCTCGTGCGCCGGCACGCGCGGGGTGTCGTAGTGGTGTTCGATGAATTCACCAAAGGCCTTGGACGGCACGTTGACGCCGGAAAACAGCTCGAAGCCGGCGGCGCGCCAACCCTTGCAGCCGCCTTCAAGAATCGCGATATCGCTGTAGCCTAAAGCGGCGAGCTTGGCGGCGGCGCGTTCGCTCAGGCCCTCGCTGCCGCCATCGAGCAGCACCAGCGGCACCGACCGGCGCGGCACCAGGTCGGCGGCCATCAGTTCCAGCCGCGAGAGCGGCAGCGAACAGGCGAAAAACGGGTGCCCCTGGTAATGCACGCCCTGCTCGCGCACATCGAGCAAGGCCATCTCGGTGCCGGCCATGAGGTGCTCGCGCACTTCACCCGCGCTGATCGACTTGATCATGCCGCCGCCATGCGCGCTTCGCGGATGTCGCTATGCGGCGGAAACACCGCCCAGGCATTCTCGGCCGGCTTGTAGTATTCGCGCCGCGTCAGTTGCTCCAGCCCCAGGCCGTACATGTGGAAGTTGAGCAGTGGCGCCTTGATGTGGATCGAATGCAGGTCGTCGGGCATGAACGATACGCCGCTGCCCTGGCACACCACGTGGCTCTCGCCCTTCTCCTTGACGCCATTGTCGGGCGTGCGGTCATAAAAGCGATTGACCTCCTCACCGCTGACCCCGACGATCACAGCCCAGGTGGTGTGGTTGTGGGCCGGCGTGTCGTAGCTGCCCTGCGCCGCGTTCACATACAGGGCGAAGCGATGGTCGGCATCCTCCGACAGGCGATACAGGCAGGAGGTGCGCTTGTCGCCCGGCTCGGGCGGCGGAAAATCCGCCAGCGTGAAAAGCTCGGTGCGCGCCGCCAGTTGCATCAGGCGCTGGCGAATCTTCGACAGCGAAGCGCGGTTGACGCCTTCGCCACTTTCAATCGCCCGAATATCGGCGACGGCGGCCGCGACCGCGTGCGCCCGTTCCTGGTTCCTGTCCATTTGCATATCCTTTCTAGTTATCCACTTTCACATTCGCATCGCGCACGATCTTGCCCGACTTGGCGATCTCGGCGCGCAGGAACTCGGCCGCTTCTTCCGGCGTGTTGCCCACCGGGTCGACCCCGAGCGTGGCGAACTTGTCGCGCGTCTCGGTTGAACGCATGATCTTCACCACCTCGGACGACAGGCGGCCCACGATGTCCCTGGGCGTATTGGCCGGCGCCAGCAGCATGGCCCAACTGCCATACACATAACCGGGCACGCCACCTTCGATCATGGTGGGCGTCTCGGGCGTGATCACTGAACGCTTTTCGCTGGCGATGCCAAGCGCGCGGATCTTGCCGCCCTTCACATGCGGCATCATCGAAGAAGTGACATCGAACATGATCTGGATCTGCCCGCCCATCAGGTCGGTCAGCGCCGGCGCCGTGCCCTTGTAGGGCGCATGCACCATCCTGGTTCCGGTCAGGCTCATGAAATATTCCATGCCCAGGTGCGCCGCCGCGCCGACGCCACTGGAGCCGAAATTGACCTTGCCCGGATTGGCGCGTGCGTAGGCGATCAGTTCGGGCACGGTCTTCGCGGGAAAGTTGTTGTTGGCCACCAGGAACAGCGGCGCCATGGCGACCAGGGATACCGGCGCCAGGTCTTTCTGCGTATCGAAGGGCAGCTTGCCGGCATACAGCGTGGCATTGACCGCGTAGGCGGCGATCACCATGCCCAGCGTATAGCCGTCGGGCGGCGCCTTGGCCACCAGATCCGCGCCGATGATGCCGTTGGCGCCGGGCTTGTTGTCGACCAGCACTTGCTGGCCCAGGGCAGGCGTCAGCCTTTCAGCGACCGCGCGCGCCATGGTGTCGGTGAAGCCGCCAGGCGTGTAGCCCACCACCATCCTGAGCGGCCGCGCCGGCCAGGCTTGGGCCAGCGCGTCATTGACCTGCACTTGCAGGCCGAGGCCCGCCAGCAGCAGGCCCACCACACCTAAACCCTTGCGCATTGTCTTCTCCATGTTTGTCTGATTGGCGTTTTCTTGTGACGGCACCGCCGCCGCGGGCGTACGATGCCACAACTCGTGACATAAGGTGCGCCAGACCATGAACATTGCCAACTACGCCGATCTGATCAGCGCCGCCCTTGCACAAGCCGAACCGCAACGCCTGTTGTTCGTGTTCGCCCGTGCGGAACTGCCGGCTGACGCCAGCGCAGCCCAGCGGGCCGCGTTCGCCGCCGGCGAGGGCGGCGCCCTGGCACCGGTGATGTGCGTCGACAAGCTGCCCGCCGAGCAACCGACCTTCGCCGGCCTGGTCGAGGAGTCGAACAACACCGGAATCGATTGGCACATGGTGTTTGTCACCAGCATGTCCGGCCGCGCCGGGATCGCACCTGGCAGCGACGAGGCCGATCAGGCCCTCCAGATGATGGTCGAATCGGTCAAGCAGGGCGGCATCGGCGGTTTTCTCGCGTTCGACCGTACCGGCACGGCTGTCAGCCTGGCCTGAGGACAAGCCGGCCGACACCGGACATACAGTTCTCGGGGCGACCGGCGTGCGCCCGCAAGAGCAATTGCACCCTAAGAAGCGAAAGTGGCCCCCGATGAACGACAAGATACGCGACCTGCTCGGCCAGATCGCCGCACTCGAAGAACAGTTAAAGCTGACACTGCTAGAGCGGGAGAACCGCATCGTTTTCCGGATCAAGGGCAAGCGGGTCGAGTTCGACCAGGAGGTGCGCGCGGCCCACGCCAAGCTCAAGCGCCGCGTGCTGCGCTGGCTGGTAACCGACAGGCCGCAAAACCTTGTCACCGGCCCGATCATCTACTTCATGGTGATCCCGATGGCGCTCCTGGACCTCACGGTCACGCTCTACCAGTGGCTCTGTTTCCCGATCTACCGCATCGCCAGGGTGCCGCGCGCCGACTACATCGTGTTCGACCGCCACCAGCTCGGCTACCTCAATTTCTACGAGCGGCTGCATTGCGAGTACTGCGCCTACGCCAACGGCCTGCTCGCCTACGCATCGGAGGTGGTGGCGCGCACCGAGCAGTATTTCTGCCCGATCAAGCACGCGCGCAAGGTGCTGGGCACGCACGCGCGCTACCGCGAGTTTCTCGAATACGGCGAGGCCCTGGATTACCACCAACGCCTCGAAGCGTTCCGCGCGGCACTGGCGCAGGATGCACGCGAGACGTCCAAATAGCCATGCCAGCAGGCCTGGCGGGGCGCGCAGACCGCACCGGCACCCGCCCCCCGCACCAATACAGTCCTGCGAGACCATCTAGCGTGCCGCGTCAGAATTCGTTCTGGATGCGCCGATAGTCGCGCGCCAACTGCAGGTTGGTACGCACCACATCCTCGGAGAACTCCGTTGCCTCGGGCGTCACCCGCGGCAGGGTCGAGAGGTCGGTGTCGTGATTGACCTTGGTCGACGAGGGCACGTAGAAGCGCTCGGGAATCACCCGGCCATCGATCACGCAGCTGTGCCGCACCACCGCATGGTCGTGCACCACGCAGTTGAACAGCACGCTGTTGAAGCCGACGAACACGAAGCTGCCCACGGTGCAGGGCCCGTGCACGATGGAGCGGTGGGCGATGGTGGTGTGCTCGCCGATCGATACCAGGCGGCCGGCCTTGGAATGGATCACCACGCCGTCCTGGATGTTGGAGTTGGCGCCGATCACGATCGGCTCCATCTCGCCCTGCGCGTTGACCTCGTCGGCACGGATCACCGCGTAGGGGCCGATGAACACGTTCTCGCCCACGATCACCTGCCCGCAGATGATCGCTGTATGGTCGACGAACGCCGACTCGTGCACGACCGGGGTGTCGCCGCGCGGATTGCGCCGGATCATGGCTACTGCACCAGCGGCGTATCTGCGGCATCGAGCTCGACCCCGACCAGGGTGGCTGCGCCGGCAAGCAAGCTCAGGTATTGGCGCAGGGCGGTGACGAAGGCCTGCTGGCGCAACGCCATGGTGACCGCGCCGCGCACCGCCAGGAAGGGCTGGGCGACGCCGCCTTCGCGTTCCAGCACCTCGACCACATGCAGGCCGAAGCGGCTGTGCACCAGGCGCGGCAGCACCCCCACCTCGACATGCCCGAACAGCTCGCGCGCGAACTCGGGGGCGCAGTCGGCGGCGACCAGCCAGCCCAATTCCCCGCCCTGTTCACCGCTCGGGCAGTTGGAGAGCTTGCTGGCGGCAGCGCCAAAGCCGTCGCCGGCGCTGCCGTCGTGGCAGCGCACATCGAGCAGGCAGGCCTCGGCGCGATTGCGCAGCGCCACCACGTCCATGCCGGGCGTCACCGCGAACAGTATGTGCCGCACCCGCACCCGCTCGCCGGACCGGTAGCGCGCCAAGTGCGCGGCATGGTGCCGCAAGCAAGCCTCCTCGGCAGGCTCGGGCACCCGCAGTTCCCGTTCCAGCAGGGTGTCGATGGCCTGCGAGGCCGCTTCGCTGATCACACCATCGCCCGGCGCGGCATCCGCCGCATCGAGCAGGCCGGCGCGAATCGCGGCCTGGCGCAGCAGTTCACTGCAGGCGCGCTGGCGCAACTCTTCGGGCGCCAACTGCTCGCCCGCACCATGCAGGGCAGTGCCGTTGACACGGGCCACAGGGGGTGTGCCAGCCTGCAATGCAATGCCGGCATCAAGCGTTTCGATAGACATCGTTCAACTCCTACTAAGTCAGGCGCTGAGGCGGCTGGTTGTGCCCCGGCGGCAGGTTCAAACGCCGGCTGCGTACCACCTGGTAGGGACGGAACAGGTAGAAGACGGTGGCGAATCCGCTCCACACGTGCACCAGCCGGCTGAACGGAAACAGCAGGAAGATCGTCATGCCGAACACGATATGGAACAGGTAGGGCCATGGCAGGTTGACAAGCGTGTTCGCATCCACCGGCCGCAAGGTGACGATGCGCTGTGCCCAATCCGCCAGGATCAGCATGACGCTGCCATCGGCGTGCTGCCAGGAGAACGGCAGGGTGATCAGGCCCACCACCAGCTGCACCCACAGGATCACCAGGATGGCGATGTCGGTGCGGTGGCTGGTCAGGCGGATGCGTGCGTCGAACAGGCGCCGGTACAAGAGCAGCGACAGGCCCACGAAACACACGATCCCGGCGGCCCCGCCGGCCACCACCGCGAGCATCTGCTTGGTCGCCGCACTCATGAACACGCCATACACCGAGTGCGGCGTGAACAGGCCCACCATGTGGCCGAAAAACAGGAACAGGATGCCGAAATGAAACAGGTTGCTGCCCCAGCGCAGCATGCCGGCACGCAGCAGCTGCGAGGAATCGCTTTTCCAGGTGTACTGGTTCTGGTCGAAGCGCAGCAGGCTGCCGGCGATGAACACCGTGAAGCACACGTAAGGGTAGACCTGGAACAGGAAACCGTAAACGCCATTCATGACATTGCTCCTTGCACAAGGCCGCTCTTCTGCACAATGTGGATGGGTTGCGCCTGGCCGGGCCGCGCCTGCCCCCTGGACGAACAGCCGTCGAACACCACCGGCTCGGCCCAGCTTTCGTCGAGCGCCGGCTCGGGCGCAGGGACGACCGCCTGGGCTTTCTCGCCGGCCAGTTCGATCAGCGCACCGAGCACGCTGGCATACGGGCTTGCACGCTGCCGCAAGGCGCCGAAGATGGCGTTGAATATGTGCGCCATTTCGGCCAGGAAGGCACGCGCCTCGGCCGGCGGCTGGGTCGAGACGAACTCCAGCACTGCAGGCAGGTAGTCGGGCAATTCACCTTCGGCCAGATACAGGCCGGCCGACGCGTAGGTCTGGCCAAGGTCGATCAGCGCCGGGCCGCGCTCGCGCGAGTCACCGTGCACATGCTCGAACAGATGCAGCGAGGTGGCACGGCCGCGGTCGAACAGCTCCACATAGTCGGCCTCTGTCTCAAGCGGATCGCCGCGAGCAAGAAACTCCATCAGCGCATCGAGCTCGGCGCGGCGCGTGGCCGAGAGCGCGCCCTCGCTCTTCAGCAAGTTCTGCATTTCCGGCAGGAAGCCGCGCATGCGCGCATCGGGGTAGCCGAGCAGGGCTGCCAGCACACGCAGGCTCCTGGTCATCGGCGGCGGGGTATTGAGTCCGAACATGGTCATACCTCCAGCTTGATGGGAATGGTGCGTTTCTTCTCGCTGCCGAACAGGCTCACCTCGCTTGCGCCTTCCGAGCAGCCGTTGCCGAAGGAAAAACCGCAGCCGCCGCGCACGTTGAAGGTGTTCTCGGCGTACTCGCGATGGGTGCTGGGAATCACGAAGCGGTCTTCGTAATTGGCGATCGCCATCACGTGATACATCTCCTCGACCTCGGCCTGGCTGATACCCACCTGCTCCAACACCGCCAGGTTGATGCGTGCATCCACATGCTTCTCGCGCTGGTAGGCACGCATCGCCAGCATGCGCTCAAGCGCGCGCACCACCGGCACAGTGTCGCCGGCGGTCAACAGGTTGGCCAGGTACTTGACCGGGATGCGCAGCTGGTTGACATCCGGGATCTGGCCGTTGTTGCCCACATGCCCGGCATTGGCCGCCGCGCTGATCGGCGACAAGGGCGGCACATACCAGACCATCGGCAGGGTGCGGTATTCGGGGTGCAGGGGCAGCGCCACCTTCCATTGCACCGCCATCTTGTAGACCGGACTCAAGCGCGCCGCCTCCATCCACTTGTCCGGAATGCCGTCGACCTCGGCCTGCGCGATCACCTTGGGATCGAAGGGATCGAGGAAGATGTCGAGTTGCGCCTGGTAGAGGTCGCGATCGTGTTCGACGCTGGCGGCCTGCTGGATGCGGTCGGCGTCATACAGCAGCACGCCAAGATAGCGGATGCGCCCCACGCAAGTCTCCGAGCACACCGTCGGCTGCCCGGCCTCGATGCGCGGATAGCAGAAGATGCACTTCTCGGCCTTGCCGCTTTTCCAGTTGTAGTAGATCTTCTTGTAGGGACAACCGGAGACACACATGCGCCAGCCGCGGCATTTGTCCTGGTCGATCAGAACGATGCCGTCTTCCTCGCGCTTGTAGATCGAACCCGAGGGGCATGAGGCCACGCAGGCCGGGTTCAGGCAGTGTTCGCACAGCCTGGGCAGGTACATCATGAAGGTGTTCTCGAACTGGCCGTAGATGTCCTTCTGGATGTCGTCGAAGTTGCGGTCCTTGCTGCGCTTGGAAAACTCGCCGCCCAGAATCTCCTCCCAGTTCGGACCCCAGACGATTCGGTCCATCTGCTTGCCGGTGATCAGGCTGCGCGGCCGCGCGGTCGGCGTGGCACGCATCTCGGGCGCCGACTGCAGGTGCTGGTAGTCGAAGGTGAAGGGCTCGTAGTAGTCGTCGATCTCCGGCAGGTTGGGATTGGCGAAGATGCGCATCAGGAGCTTCCACTTCGCCCCCTGGCGCGGCTCAATCCCACCATTGGCCTTGCGGATCCAGCCGCCATTCCACTTGTCCTGGTTCTCCCATTCCTTGGGATAGCCGATGCCGGGCTTGGTCTCGACGTTGTTGAACCACGCGTATTCCATGCCGGGCCGGCTGGTCCAGACGTTCTTGCAGGTCACCGAACAGGTGTGGCAGCCGATGCACTTGTCCAGATTCAGCACCATGCCGATTTGGGCTCTGATCTTCATGCCACCTCTCCTTGCGCCTGCACCGGCTTGATGAGTTCGTCCGCCACCGGCGTATCCAGCCAGTCCACCTTGTTCATCTTGCGCACCACCACGAACTCATCGCGGTTGGTACCGATGGTGCCGTAGTAGTTGAAGCCGTAGCTGAATTGCGCGTAGCCGCCGATCATGTGGGTCGGTTTGAGAACGATGCGGGTCACCGAGTTGTGGATGCCGCCGCGCGCGCCGGTGATTTCCGAACCCGGCGTGTTGACGATCTTTTCCTGCGCGTGATACATCATCACCATGCCGGGCTTGACACGCTGGCTCACCACCGCACGCGCCGCGATCGCGCCGTTGATGTTGAACAATTCGATCCAGTCGTTGTCGACGATGCCGACACTCCTGGCATCGTCTTCGCTCAACCAGACGCAGGGCCCACCGCGGCTCAGGGTGAGCATCAGCAGGTTGTCGGTGTAGGTCGAGTGGATGCCCCATTTCTGGTGCGGCGTGATGAAGTTGAGCGCGATCTCGGGGTTGCCGTTCGGCTTGACGCCCTGGATGCCGGCCGTGGTCTTCAGGTCCACTGGCGGCCGGTAGCTGGAAAAGCCCTCGCCAAAGGCGATCATCCACGGGTGGTCCATGTAGAACTGCTGGCGCCCGGTCAGGGTGCGCCAGGGAATCATCTCGTGCACGTTGGTGTAGCCGGCGTTGTAGGACACCGTTTCGCTCTCGATGCCGCTCCAGGTCGGCGAGGAAATGATCTTGCGCGGCTGCGCCTGCACATCGCGGAAGCGGATCTTCTCGTCTTCGCGGTGAATTGCCAGATGCGTGTGATCACGGCCAGTCTGCTTGCCCAGGGCCTGCCAGGCCTTGACCGCCACATGGCCGTTGGTCTCGGGTGCGAGTTGCAGGATCACCTCGCAAGCATCGATGTCGGTCTCGATTTTCGGCATGCCGCGGGTCACGCCTTCGGCGCTGACCAGGCCGCTCAACTCGCCGAGCTGCCGGACCTCGTCCTGGGTGTTCCAGGCGATGCCCTTGCCGCCGTTGCCGACCTTGGCCATCAACGGCCCCAGCGCGGTAAAGCACTTGTAGACGTTGGGGTAGTCGCGCTCCACCACCGCCATGTTGGGTGCGGTCTTGCCCGGAATGAGCGCGCATTCGCCGCGCTTCCAGTCGCGCACTTCGAAGGGCTGCGCCAGCTCCGACGGGCTGTCGTGCATCAGCGGGGTCAGTACCAGTTCGCGCTCCACGCCCAGATGGCCGACACAGACTTCACTGAACTTTTTCGCAAAGCCCTTGTAGATGTCCCAGTCACTGCGCGACTGCCAGGCCGGATCCACTGCGGTGGACAGCGGATGGATGAAGGGATGCATGTCGCTGGTGTTGAGGTCGTTCTTCTCGTACCAGGTGGCGGTCGGCAACACGATGTCGCTATAGAGGCAGGTGGTGCTCATGCGGAAGTCCAGCGTGACCAGGAGATCGAGCTTGCCTTCCGGCGCCTTGTCGTGCCACACCACTTCGACGGGCTTGGCCTCCTCGGCCCCCAGGTCCTTGCCCTGCACGCCATTGCTGGTGCCCAGCAGGTGCTTCAAGAAATACTCGTGCCCCTTGCCGCTGGAGCCCAGCAGGTTGGAGCGCCACACGAACATGTTGCGCGGCCAGTTGTCGGGGTGGTCGGGATCGGTGCAGCTCATCTTGAGCGTGCCGTCCTGCAAGGCCTTGACCGCATAGTCCTTAGGCTCGATGCCGGCGGCCACCGCGTCCCGCACCACCTTGAGCGGATTGGTCTGCAGCTGCGGCGCCGAGGGCAGCCAGCCCATGCGTTCGGCGCGCACGTTGTAGTCGATCATGCTGCCGGCGTAGAGCGCCTTGTCGGCCAGCGGTGAAATCACCTCTTCGAGCCCCAACTTCTCGTAGCGCCACTGGTCGGTGTGGGCATAGAAGAAACTGGTGCTGTTCATCTGGCGCGGCGGGCGGATCCAGTCGAGCGCGAAGGCCAGCGCGGTCCAGCCGGTCTGCGGGCGCAGCTTTTCCTGGCCCACGTAATGCGCCCAGCCGCCGCCGCTCTTGCCGATGCAGCCGCACATCATCAGCATGTTGATGACGCCGCGGTAGTTCATGTCGCTGTGGTACCAGTGGTTCATCGCCGCGCCGATGATCACCATCGAGCGGCCCTGCGTCTTGTGCGCGTTCTCGGCGAACTGGCGCGCCACCGTGATCAGCTGGGCGCGCGGGGTGCCGGTGATGCGCTCCTGCCAGGCCGGGGTGTAGGGCGTGTCGTCGTCGAAGCTCGCAGCCGCGAATTCGCCGGCCAGGCCGCGCGCCACCCCGTAGTTGGCGACCTGCAGGTCGAATACGGTAGCGACCAGCACCTCGCGCTCGGCGCCCGGCTGGCCCAGGCGCAGCCTTTTTACCGGCACGGTGCGAACCAGCACGTCGGTCTGCTTGTTGCTGGGGAAATTCTCGCTGACGATGCCGCCAAAATACGGGAAGCCGACCCGCGCGACCGGCGCGTCGGCGGCGGCGTCTTCTAGCAGCGACAGCTTGAGTTTGACTGCCTGACCGCGCTCCGCTTCCTTCGCTTCAAGGTTCCACTGGCCCTGGTCGGCACGCCCGTCCGGCCCCCAGCGAAAGCCGATGGCGCCATGCGGCAGCACCACCTGGCCGGATTCGTCGAGGGCCACCGTCTTCCATTCCGGATTGTTGGCCTGGCCCAGGCTGCCGGCGAAGTCCGATGCGCGCACATAGCGATCCGGCACCTTGATGACTTCGCCGCCGGGCAGCGTGTGTTCCTTGAGCGTCACCAGCATCGGCATGTCGGTATAGCGCCGCACGTAGTCGTCGAAGTAGGCGCTACGCTCTCCGTTGTCGGGAAAATAAAACTCCTTCAGGATCACGTGGCCCATGGCCATGGCAACGGCCGCATCGGTGCCCTGCTTGGGGTGCATCCAGATATCCGCCAGTTTGGCCACTTCCGAATAGTCGGGCGTGACCGCCACCGTCTTGGTGCCCTTGTAGCGCACCTCGGTGAAGAAGTGCGCATCCGGCGTGCGCGTCTGCGGCACGTTGGAGCCCCAGGCGATGATGAAGCCTGCGTTGAACCAGTCGGCCGATTCCGGCACGTCGGTCTGTTCACCCCAGATCTGCGGGCTCGCCGGCGGCAGGTCGCAGTACCAGTCGTAGAAGCTCATGGAAACGCCGCCGATCAGGCTCATGTAGCGGCTGCCCGCCGCATAGCTGACCATCGACATCGCCGGAATCGGCGAGAAGCCGATGATGCGATCGGGCCCGTGCTTCTTGATCGTATGCACGTTGGCCGCGGCCACGATCTCGTTGACCTCCTCCCAGTTCGAGCGCACGAAGCCGCCAAGCCCGCGCACCTGCTGGTAGTCGCGGCGTTTCGCGTCGTCTTCGACGATCGATGCCCAGGCGGCCAGCGGATCCAGCGTGCGGCGCGCCGCCCGCCAACTCTTGAGCAGGCGACCGCGGATCAGCGGATACTTGACCCGATTGGCGCTGTACAGGTACCAGCTGTAACTGGCGCCGCGCGAGCAGCCGCGCGGTTCGTGGTTGGGCATGTCCCAGCGCGTGCGCGGATAGTCGGTCTGCTGGGTTTCCCAGGTGACGATGCCGCCCTTGACGTAAATCTTCCATGAGCAGGAGCCGGTGCAGTTGACGCCATGGGTGGAGCGCACGATCTTGTCGTGCGCCCAGCGATTGCGGTAGGCGTCTTCCCAGGTGCGGTCTTCGCCGTTGGTGACGCCGAAGCCGTCGGCAAAGGATTCGGTCGGGTTGCTGAAGTAACTCAGGCGGTCAAGAAAGTGCGACATGTCTCATTCCTTCGATTCAATGCGGTTCATTGCACGGCTCCCGGCATTCGCGCCTGCGCCGCAGGCTTCGGCGGCGCGACCATGCTTCGTGTTGTCACTCGATCGACGCGACACGAGCGCACGACAGGCCGCTCGCGCGAGCCTTTTCAGCACGGCATCTCCGCACCCTTGCGCGAGTAGTACCACCAGGTCATGCCGATGCAGGTGATGTAGAACACGATGAACGCGTAGAGCGCCCCTTCCGGCCCGCCGAACAGGGCAATCGACGTACCGTAGCTCTTGGGAATGAAGAAGCCGCCATATGCGCCAATCGCCGAGGAGAAGCCAAGCACGGCCGCGCCTTCCTTGTTGGCATCACGCACCGCCTGCTCCTGTGCCTGCGGGCCCTTTCCCGCTGCCTCGCGTTGACGCTCGGTCAGGAAGATGACCGGGATCATGCGGAAGGTCGAGCCGTTGCCGATGCCGGCGGTGGTGAACAGAAGCATGAACATCACCAGAAAGCCCTGGAAACTGCCGCCCGCCGGCCCGCCCGGCAGGAAGTACAGAACGCCGCAAACCGCCAGCGCCATCGCGATGAAGTTCCAGAACGTGACGCGCGCGCCGCCAAGCTTGTCGGACAGCCAGCCACCAGCCGGCCGGATCAGGGCGCCCACCAGTGGCCCGAGGTATGCATATTGCAGCGCGTTGACGGTCGGGAACTGCGACTTGATGAGAAGCGGAAAGCCGGCCGAATACCCGATGAACGAACCGAAGGTGCCCAGATACAACCAGCACATGAGCCAGTTGTGCTTGCGCTTGAAGATCACCGCCTGGTCGGAAAACGAAGCCTTGGCATCGGCGATGTCGTTCATTCCAAACCACGCGGCAAGAGAGGCTGCGATGATGAACGGCACCCAGATGAAGCCGGCATTCTGCAACCACATCTGGCGGGTTTCGCCGCCCTTGGTCCAGGTCGCCGGTTCGCCGCCGAGCGCACCGAACACCCCGGCGGTGATCACCATCGGCACCACGAACTGCACTACCGAAACACCGAGGTTACCGAGGCCCGCATTCATGCCCAGGGCCATGCCCTTCTGCGCCTTGGGATAGAAAAAGCTGATGTTCGACATCGAGCTGGCGAAGTTGCCGCCGCCGAAGCCGCACAACAGCGCCAGTACCACCATGACCTCATAGCCGGTGGTCGGGTCCTGGACCGCGTAGCCGATGCCCAGGGCCGGCAACAGCAGCGAAGCGGTCGAGATCGCGGTCCACTTGCGACCGCCGAAGATCGGCACCATGAAGGAGTAGAAGATGCGCAGTGTGGCGCCGCACAGGGCCGGCAAGGCGGCCAGCCAGAACAGCTGATTGGTGGTGTACCTGAAGCCGACATTGGGCAGGTTCACCACGACCGCGCTCCATACCATCCAGACTGCGAACGCCAGCAACAGCGCCGGTATGGAAATCCACAGGTTGCGCGTGGCAACCGCCTTTCCGCCGCCATCCCAGAATGCCGGATTTTCCGGCTTCCATTCGTTCAGTACGTGGGATGCCATGATGTTTCTCCTTGTAGAGGGAACGTGAACTGCACTCAGGATTTGGCCGGGGCGCCCGGCGACAGCGGGCTGGCGGGGGATTTGAGGCCCATGACCTCGGTCTTGCGCACTTCGGTCCAGTACATCCAGATCAGCGAGACCCAGACGATGCCGTAGAGCAGCATGAAGGCGCTGGAGCGGATGCCGGTGAAATCCTGCAGCGCGCCGAACATGATCGGCAGCACGAAACCGCCCATGCCGCCTGCCAGGCCGACCACGCCGGAAATGGCGCCGATGTTCTGCGGGTACTCGTCGGCGATGTACTTGAACACCGATGCCTTGCCGAAGGCCCAGGCGATGCCCATGATGAACATCAGCGCGGTGAACACCCAGACGTTCAAGCCGATATGGAAGGTTTTCGGGCCGTCGATGCCCAGCACGGTGAAGTCGGTCTGCGGGTAGGACAGGATGAACAGGCAGATCCAGCTGACCCACAGCACCCACCAGGTGACGTTGTGCGCGCCGTGCTTGTCGGACAACCAGCCGCCGACGGCGCGCAGCACGCCGCCCGGCAGCGAGAAGCAGGCCGCCAGCAGCGCCGCGACGCGGATGTCCATGCCGTATTCACCGACGTAGTACTGCACCATCCACAAGGAAAGTGCGACATAGCCGCCGAACACGATCGAGTAATACTGGCAGTACTTCCATACATTCGGGTCCTTCAGCGTCGCCAGTTGCTCGCGCAGGGTGACCTTGGCCGGCACCAGGTGGCTCGGATCGGAATAACTGAAAAACCAGAACAGGATGGCGGTGACCAGCATCGCGGCGGCGTAGACCTGCGGCACGAACTGCCAGCCGATCGCCACCACGATCACCGGCGCCACGAATTTGTTGAGCGCGGCACCGGAGTTGCCGGCACCGAATACGCCCATGGCGAAACCCTGCCGGTCTTTCTTGAACCAGCGCGCGACGTAGGGCGTGCCGACCGAGAACGATCCACCGGCCATGCCCACGAACAGGCCCAGCACCAGGAAATGCCAGTACTGGGTGGCATAGCCGATCAGCCAGATCGGCACCACGCAGCACAGCATCAGGATGAAGAACACGATGCGGCCGCCGTAGCGATCGGTCCACAGGCCGAGCGGCACGCGGATCAGCGAGCCGGTGAGTACCGGGGTTGCCGCCAGGAGGCCGAATTCGGTGGCGTTGAGTCCCAGGGTCTTCTTGATCGGAATGCCGATCACGCCGAACATCATCCAGATCGCGAAGCAGATGGTGAAAGCGAGCGTGCTTACGACCAGTGTCGACACCGCCTTGCCTGATTGCGTGCTTGCCATGAATCGCTCCCCCTTGGACATGGTTGGCAATTTAGGCTGCGCACGGCGCGCCGCCTATTCATCTGATGGGGATAGCGCGGGAATCGTCGGGGGGATACGGCATAGTTCGAAAGAACTATGTGCGCCGACTGCGGGCATGCCCGCCAGGCGTGGCCCTGCGGCCAAGGAGTACGGCGCTGCGGCCACGCAGCACCGCCAGGCGCCTGGGGTTAGCGCAGCACCAGGACCGGAATCTTCGACTGGCTCAGCACGTCGCCAGTGGCGCTGCCGTGCAGCAGGCGATCCAGCCCGTGCCTTTCATGCGATGCCATCACGATCAGGTCGCAAGCATGGCGTCGGGCCGCCTCGATGATCGCTTCGGCAGCATCGTTGTCGGCCACGGTGTCGATGGCGAACGCCACCCCGGCGGCAGCCGCCGCCGCGGCGATGCGATCCAGCGCGAACTGCGCATGCAGGCGCGGCTTGAAGCGCGGGCCGCGGCCGGCGCCGGATTCGCGGCCGACAAATCCCGGCAGGTTCGGCACCGTCACCTCCGGTTCGGCGATGAAGCCGGTGATACGCGCGCCGATTGCCTGTGCGAAACGGACGCCGGTCGCGATGGCCAGGTCGGAGAACTCGCTGCCGTCGATCGGGATCAGGATGTGTTGGAACAAGATGGCCTGCCGGTGGCGTGAAAGACGCGGGGCTACGGCCTGGGCGCAGCCTGGCGCGCGGGCGCGCCGCTGCCCGCCGCCAGCACGGCGATCTGCACCCGGCTGGAAAGCTTGAGCTTGCGCATGACGTGTTGCACGTGGATTTTCACCGTGCTCTCGGCCACGCCGAGCAAACGGGCGATCTCCTTGTTGCTGCAGCCCACGGCGATGTGGCTGACGATATCGCGCTCGCGCGGGCTCAAGACACCGAGGCCGGTCGCCTCGGCGCTTGCGCTGTCGCGCACGCCATCGACCAGCTTTCCCGTCAGTTCGGCGCACACTACCGACTCACCGCGCGCTGCGCGGCGAATCGAGTCGACCAGGTACTCGCCGTCGATGTTCTTGAGCAGGTAGCCGCAGGCGCCGGCGCGCAGTGCCGCCATCAGGTCGGCACCGTCTTCGGATACGGTCAGCATCAGGATGCGCGCGCCTGGCGCCAACTCAAGCATCCCGGCCAGCGCGTCGACCCCGGTGATGCCCGGCATGTGCAGGTCCAGCAACACGACATCGGGTTTGAGCGCAGCGGCCTGCTTGATGCCCTCGACAGCGTCGCCGGCCTCGCCCACGACCTCGAAATCGGGCTCGCCGCGCAACAGCGCCGAGAGGCCGCGCCGGAACAGCTTGTGGTCGTCCACCAGCAGAATGCGTATGCCCATGTCTTCCTCGTCGTTATGCTTCAGCCTGCCGCGTTCGCTGCCGCAGCCACCTGGTGGGGCGGCGCCACCGGCATCGACAAGGTCACCCGCGTGCCACGCCCGGGCTCGCTTGCCACTGTGACGGTCGCCCCGGCGCGCCGCGCGCGCTCCTGCATGATCGAAAGGCCCACGTGCAGTTCGGAAGCCGCGCTGTTGCCGGCCGCGAAACCGCGTCCGTCGTCGCTCACCTCAAAGGTATAGACCGGCCCGCGCTTGAGGCTTACACTGACCTCGCTGGCACCGGCGTGCTTGCGCACGTTCGACAGCGCCTCGCCGATGATGTGCAGGATCTGCACCTGCTCGTCCGCCGGCACCGGCATCGCATGGCCGCTTTCCAGGAAAGTGACGCGAATCCCGCTTTGCTGCTCGAATTTCTTCAGCGTCAGCCGCAGCGCCGCGCCGATGTCCTCATGGCTGCTGCGGGTGCGGAAATGCAGCAACAGCTCGCGCACGTCGGCATAGCATTCGCGCACCCCGGTGGCGATCTCGCCGGCGGCCAGCCCGGCGGCGTTGCGGTCCTCGCGCTTGAGGGCAGCGCCCAGCATCTGCACCTGCAGGTTGAGGAAGGCCAGCGATTGCGCGATGCTGTCGTGCAGCTCCTGCGCCAGCAGGTTGCGCTCTTCCGATACCGCCATTTCCTTGGCACGTGACATCAGCCGCAGGTTTTCGATGGCCACACCCAGGTGCTGGCCCAGGGTCTCCAGCAAATGCCGCTCGCGCACCGCGAGCTCGCGCGGCACGCGGTAGAACAGGTTGAGCACGCCGATGGTCACGTTCCGGGTGCGCAGCGGCACCGCGCTCATCGCCATCAGGCCGTGCTTGCGGCAATTGGCCAGTGGCGCGGCGGCGCCGTCGGCGCCCCCCCAGTGGATGGTCGACTCGCTGCTCGCCGCCTGCCCGCAGGCGCAGGTGCCGACCGCCACGCAACGGGTGTCGGCGGCGAAACCTGGCGGCAGATTGTGGGCGGCGGACAGGTGCAGCTGCGGCGGATCGGAACCGACCAGACGCAGCGCCGCCGCGTCCGCACCGAGGGCTGCGGCGACGCGCTCGAGAAAACCGCGGCACAGCGCTTCCTGCCCCTGCGGTTCGGCCAGGAACGCCGCCGTGTCGTACAGGGCCGTCAGTTCGACATTGCGCTCGGCCAGGCTGCGGGTCTTGTCCTGCACGCGCGACTCGAGGTTGTCGTACAAGTCGCGCAAACGGTCAGCCATGTGGTTGAAGCCGGCGGCAAGCTGGCCGAATTCATCGCGCCCACGCGCCGGCAGGCGCACACTGAAGTCGGCCGCCGCCATGCGTTGCATGCCTTCACGCAAGCGCTGCAGTGGCAGGATGATCACCAGGAATGCCAGGTACACCAGTGCGATCGCGCCGGCGATTGCCAGACCCACCAAGCCCAGCTGGAACATGGTCAACAGATTGGTGCTGCGCGCCAGATCGTCCTCGATGCGGAACACCAGCACGTTGGTGGCCTCGACAAAGGCGGCGACATCCGCGCGCGCGAGCGTCGCCGGCAGGCCGTCGACAGCGCGCTGCACCACCGCCCGCAGCACTGTCCAACGCGCCTCGATGCCGGCGAAGAGGTCAGCCACCTGCGGGTTGGCCGGCAGCAGCAGCGGGCGCGCCGGGTCGCCGCGCTTGAGGGTGGCAAGCACGCTGTCAAATTCATTCAGGTCCGCCGCCAGGTCGCGCCGTGCCGCCGGTGACAGACCATCGCGACTGTCGGACAGCACAAAAGCCAGGCGGTAGGCGCGCATGCGCAGGCTGCCGGCATCGTTGATCGCCGCCGCGCCACCTTCGAGTTGCCACGACACCAACAGGGTCAAACCGATCGACATCAGCGCGACCACCAGAAACAGGACCTGGATGGCGATGATCTTCGAACTCAGATTGCGCATCCGCGCCTCACCTGCATGCAATCGAAGGAGGCAGTGTGCGGCCGATTGCCGCTGCCGAGTTGATCCACATCAACGTCAACCAGCGCCGACGCACTAGGATAAGATCATGGCCCGGTGTGCCCAGTGCATCGCGCGAGCAGCCCGGGGTTCCGCACCCGAAACACATCCCAAGGAGAACAAACATGTACAAGAACATTCTGGTTCCGATCGATGGCTCGAAGTTGTCCGAAAAAGCCGCCAAGGAAGCAGCAGGACTGGCGCGTGCGGTCGGTGCCAAGCTCACCCTGTTCCATTGCGCAGCCGATTTCCCGGCACCGGTGTATGCCGAAAGCGCGATCCTGGCCGCGCAGGTCACCTCAGGCCAGTACCGCAAGGAAGCGGTGAAACTTGCGGAAGCGATCCTGGCGAAAGCCGCCGGCAAACTGGCCGCCTCCGGCCTGACCATCGACACCATGCATGCGGTGAACGACCTGCCCTACGACGCCATCGTCGGCGCGGCGGCCAAGAAAAAATGCGACCTGATCGTCATGGCCTCGCATGGCCGGCGCGGCCTTTCCGGCTTTCTCCTGGGTAGCGAGACGCAGAAGGTGCTGACCCACTCCAAGGTGCCGGTGCTGGTGGTGCGCTGAAGAAGGCTTGGCCGACCATGAGCACGCAGGAAGCGGCGGCCGGCGCGAGAGGCGCTGGCGCGCACGCTGCGGCGCAGGCCCTGGAGATCATTCGCGAGGAGCATCGCACGCTGGCGGCGGTGCTGCACGGATTGAAATTCATGGTGCAGCAAATCCGCAGCGGTCAAGCGCCTGCGGATTTCGAGCTGTTCCGCGCCATGGTCTATTACATCGATGCCTACCCGGAGCGTCTGCACCATCCCAAGGAAGAACAGTTCCTGTTTCGCCTGCTGCGCGCCCGCACGTCCGCGACCGACGCCCTGCTGGACGATTTGCGGCGTGAGCACGAATCCGGCGACCGGGCGATTCGCGACCTGGAACGCAAGCTGCTCGCCTTTGAGCACGGCACGTCCTTCGAGGTCTTTTGCGACGCCGCCGATGCTTACGTGGAAACCTACTTCAATCACATGCGCAAGGAAGAGAAACAGGTCTTTGCCGTGGCCCAGGAGTGGCTGACCGCGGCGGATTGGGCGGAAGTGGGCGCGGCTTTCGCCGATAACCGCGATCCACGGAGCGGCCCGGATGCGGCCGAATTCCGCGCGCTGTTCTCACGCATCGTCAACCTGGCGCCGCCGCCGATCGGTGTCGGCCCCCTGTTTCCGCGCCGCAAGGACGGCTGAACCGGCGAGCGCGGGAACAACCACAATTCTCAGGTGAAGCGCCATCGGCGCCAGTGCCGCAAGCGGCCGCCGCGCCGGCGCCGCCACTTGGTGCGCAGAGTTTCGATCAAACACGCGCCCGCATGCCGCTGCGCTGGATCGTCGCGCCCGTCGTGCTTGCCGCCCTCGCCGCCGCCGCGCTCGCATGGCGGCTCAATCACGCGCCGCTGGTGCCGGCGTTGAGCCTGCGTGCTGGCTCGGCCACGCGGCTTTGGCCATACTTGGGCTAACCCGTAGCTGGTGTGGACGAACCGCAAGCGCTGCGCCATCTCGACCACCTGCGCTGGCCCGCCGCACAGCACGACGTCGGACCGCGCAAACACGCTTCTTGCATTTTCCGTATCCCATGCAATACAATCACATCGTGCTCGAAGTCCGGCAGACCTCAACCTACGCGGAATGGTTCTCCAAGCTCCGAGACCGCACTGCCAAGGCCCGTATTGACATTCGCATCCGCCGACTCTCCCTCGGCAACCCTGGCGATGTAAAGCCAGTTGGAGAAGGCGTTTCGGAACTGCGTGTGGACTATGGCCCTGGCTATCGCGTCTATTTCATCAAGCGCGCTGATCTGTATGTGGTTCTGTTGGCTGGCGGCGAGAAGTCGTCGCAAACCGGCGACATCACTAAAGCCTTAGCGTTGGCGCGCGAACTTTAGGAGTTGAGTCGTGGCGAAGACAACTACCACCCCATGGGATCCGGCGGACCACCTCAAGACCGAGGAAGACATGGTTGCTTACCTCGAGGCAGCGCTTGAAGAGGCGGATCCCGGCCTTGTTGCAGCGGCACTTGGAGACATCGCTCGCGCCAAAGGCATGACACAGGTGGCGCGCGATGCCGGCCTTGGCCGCGAGAGCTTGTACAAGGCGCTCTCTCCAGCGGGAAACCCGGAGTTCGCAACCATTCTCAAGGTTGTTGCCGCACTGGGTCTACAGCTGCATGCTGCGCCTGCCGCGGTACGCGGTGCGGTCTAACGCGTATCCGTGCGTCGTGCACGCGCAGAAGAGGCGGCACTGTATGAAAGCTAAAAAATTCGAGCAAGCGTTTGACGATGGCGTCGACATCACGGCTTCGTTGGACTTGTCTAAAGCCAAACGCGCGCTGTTGACACCCGACTGCGGCTTTGCGGCCTTTGCCGACAACCCGCTCAATTCGGACGCGACCGCCGAAGCCAGGATGGCGGCATTGGACAGTGCTACCCACATGCCTTCGACATCACCTCAAGCGACGCCGTCGCTTGCAGGTGCGCTCGCCAGCCACAGGGTCAGCGCGGATGCGGCCATACCCACCGACCAGAAACCAAAGAAGCCGATCGTATAAGCCCCCTGGCGACTGATCTCCAGGTGCTCGCCGAACAGCCAGAAGTCCTGCGGATCGAAGAGCGAGAAAAACACGCCCACCGCGGCCCCGGCCACCAGGAACGAAGGCCACATCACCCACATGATCCGTCGCAGCATGGCTGGCTCCCCGCTTCGTGTTGTGGTCGCGTAACGGTTAGGAGCGTGCCGGCGCCAGCGCAAGTTCGGCGCGCACCGGATCACCCCAGGTACCGGCAAGCCGCCACTCCGGCGTCTCCAGCACCGCGTTCCAGCGGTTCACGCCGGTGGGCAGTGTCACGCGGGCCTCGTATACGCCGTTCTCCAGGTGCTTGAGTTCGATGCGTTGATCCATGCCGACCCGCGTCGGATGGGTCAGGCGCAGCAGCAAGGCGGGCGGATGCTGCGCGCCGGTCAGGACCACGCGCACCTGACCGCTGGCCACGGTGTAGTTCACGCGGGCCGCCAGGTCAAGCTGCTGCGCACGCAGCCCGCGCCCGAGGGTCTTGTTCATCGCCAGACCCTGCTTGTAGTAATCGTCGGCCACCAGGCCGTCGGTGCCGCTGAACGCCAGCACAGTGGTGTAGATGCCGGCCACGATCACCGTCGCCGGACCGGACATCAGGAGCCAGGGCCAGGGTTCGCGATACCAGGGTGTGATTGGCTTCTTGCGCTGCGGGATCGATTGCATGGTGGATGTCTCCGGAAAGTTGCAACTTGGACAGGTCGGCGCTCAGCGCGGAATCAGGAACACGGCTTTTTCGGCGACCTTGATGCTGTCGTGATTGATGGCGTGGACCTCGAACTCGATTCGGTTGGATCCGGGCTTGCCGCGCCCCGGCGGCACCCGTACCCGCAGCGGAAAACCGCGGGTGGTCGCGCCCGGCACTTCGGCCACCGATTCGGACGCGACTTCGATGCCGTCGATGCCGCGCACCTTGATCTGGTAACGGTGGAACTGTTCCTGGGTGTTCATGATCTGCAGGCGATAGACGTTCTCGACCATGCCGTCCTCGACCACCCGCCCGAGCGCGCCTTGATCGCGCATCACGTTGACCTTGAGCGGCACGCGCAATGCCAGCGCGGCCAGCAGGGCGATGACCACACCGCCCAGGATGGCGCTGTAGACCAGCGTGCGCGGCCGCAGCACATGGCGCCACATTTCGCGCGCCGACCAGTGATTTGCCATTGCGTTGTCGGTCGAATAGCGGATCAGGCCGGGCTGATAGCCCATCTTTTCCATCACCTGGTTGCAGCCGTCGATGCAGGCGGCGCAGCCTATGCATTCGTACTGCAGCCCCTTGCGAATGTCGATGCCGGTCGGGCACACCTGCACGCAGATGCCGCAGTCGACACAGTCGCCCAAGCCTGCAGCCTTGGGATCGACCTTGCGCCCGCGCGAACCGCGCGGCTCGCCGCGTTCGCGATCGTAGGTGATGATCAGCGTGTCATGGTCGAACATCGCGCTCTGGAAGCGCGCATAGGGGCACATGTACTTGCACACCTGCTCGCGCATCCAGCCGGCATTGCCGTAGGTGGCGAAACCGTAGAAGAACACCCAGAAGGTCTCCCACGGCCCCAGGGTCCAGGTGATGAATTCATGACCCAGGGTGCGAATCGGCGTGAAGTAGCCGACGAAGGTGAAGCCGGTCCATAGCGCGAAGGCAATCCACAGCGCGTGCTTGAGGGCCTTCTTTGAGACCTTCCCCAGGCCGTTGGTCGCACCGTCCAGCTTCATGCGCGCCACGCGGTCGCCTTCGACCCTGCGTTCGATCCACAGGAAAATCTCGGTATAGACCGTTTGCGGGCAGGCATAGCCGCACCAGAGTCGCCCGGCGATGCTGGTGAACAAAAACAGGGCCATGGCGCTGATGATCAATAGCGCGGTCAGGAAAATGAAATCCTGCGGCCACAGCACCAGGCCGAATATGTAGAACTTGCGCGACACCAGATCGAACAGCACCGCCTGGCGCCCGTTCCAGGTGACCCAGGCGGTGCCGTAGAACAGGATCTGCGTGAACCACACGAGAGTCCAGCGCCAGCCGGCGAACCAGCCGTGCACCGCGCGCGGGTAGATCTTCTTGCGAACCTCGTAGAGCGCTTCCTCGACCTCGGTCGAGAGCTTGATCGGCTGGGTACTCATGACCGCGCGGCCGGCACCAGCGTGGCCGCGCGCATAGCGGGTGTCATTTTTTCGGGTCTGCTCCGGCTGCGGGTGCGGCGTCCGCCGCCGGTGCCGCCGCCGGTGTCGCCGCTGTGGCCGCAGCTGCTGCCGGGGCGCCTCCCGCGTCACCGCCGCCGAGGCCATACACATAGGCGGCCAGCAAATGCACCTTGGCCTCGCCCAGGAAGTCCTTCTGTGCCGGCATCTGGTTGTTGCGCCCCTTGTTGATGGCCTCCATCACGTTTTCAAGCCCGCCGCCATACAGCCAGATCTTGTCGGCCAGGTTGGGCGCGCCCAGGGCCGGATCGCCGCGGCCGTCCATGCCGTGGCAGGCACCGCAAACCGCGAACTTGCCCTTGCCTTGCGCCGCGCGCAGCGAGTCATGGGCTGAACCGGACAGCGACAACACGTAGTTGGCCACGTTGCGCACGTCTTCGTCGCCCCCCAGGGCCGCGCCCAGCGGCGGCATCACACCATTGCGCCCCTGCACCAGCGTGATCTTGATGGCGTCCGGCGTGCCGCCATACAGCCAGTCGCTGTCGGTCAGGTTGGGGAAACCCTTGCTGCCGCGCGCGTCCGATCCGTGGCACTGCGCGCAGTAGTTGAGGTAGAGCCGGCCGCCGATTTCGCGTGCCTGCGGATCGGCGGCGACGGTCTTCAGGTCTTTTGCGAGGTATTGCGCGAACAGCGGACCGAACTCGGCGTCCGCCTTCTTGACTTCATCGCTGTACTGGCCGGTCGAACTCCATGCCAGGCTGCCCTTGAAGCTGCCCAGGCCCGGATACAGATAGAGGTAGATGAGGGCGAATGCGATGGTCAGGTAGAACAGCCACATCCACCAGCGCGGCAGCGGATTGTTGAATTCCCCGAGGGTTTCATCCCACACATGGCCGGTGGTCTCGGTCTGCCCGCTGGGATCCTTGGGCACCACCTTGCTGGAAGTGAACATCAGCAGAATCGCGCATAAGAGCAAGCCTGCGATGGTCGCCACCGAGATGTAGAGACTCCAGAAATCGCTGGTGAAATCAGCCATGTGACACCCCCTTGGCGGGCACGGCCACGGGCTCATCGTCGGACAGGGGAATCCGCGACGCCTCTTCGAATGCCGACCGATTGCCCGGTGCCAGCGCCCAGGCGATGATGCCGATGAAGACCGCGAAGCTGATCAGGGTCATGGTGATGCGCAGGGTGTTCAGGTCCATGTGGTTCTCCCTTATTTGGCAGCCAGGCTTGCTGCGCCTGCCGCGGGGGTGACTGCTGCCGTCGCGGTCGCCGCCGGCGCAGCGGCCTTGGCCGGCGCCGCGGCCGGGCCGCCGGCCTTGATCGAGGTGCCCAGGCCCTGCAGGTAGGCGATCAGGGCATCCTGCTCGTTCTTGCCGGTCACCATTTTTTCGGCTTCGTTCATGTCGGCTTCGGTATACGGCACACCCACCATCGACAGCGCCTTCATGCGCGGGGCCACCGACTTCGGATCGATCATGTTCTTCACCATCCACGGATAGCCCGGCATGTTCGACTCCGGCACCAGGTCGCGCGGATTGTTCAGGTGCGCGCGATGCCATTCATCGCTGTAGCGCCCGCCGACGCGCGCCAGGTCCGGCCCGGTGCGCTTGCTGCCCCACTGGAACGGATGGTCGTAGACGAATTCACCGGCCACCGAGTAGTGGCCATAACGCTCGGTCTCGGCGCGGAACGGCCGGATCATCTGCGAATGGCAGTTGTAGCAACCCTCGCGGATGTAGATGTCGCGCCCGACCAGCTGCAGCGCGTTGTAGGGTTTGAGACCCGCCACCGGTTCGGTTAAGGACCTCTGGAAGAACAGCGGCACGATCTCCACCAGGCCGCCCACGCTCACCGTGAGCACGACCAGGAGGATCATCAGGCCGACGTTCTTTTCGATCGCTTGATGGTTCATTTTGCTTTCACCTGTTGAAGATGGATGGCCATGTCGGATCGACGTTCAGGCATGGGCCAGCGAGCCGGCGCCGTGGCCCGCGGCCTTGATCACCGGAGCGTCGACCGAGCGGCCCTGGCCGATGGTCTTGATGACGTTGTAGAGCATCACGAACATGCCGGAGAAGTACAGCGTGCCGCCGACCAGCCGGATCACGTAATACGGGAAGGTCGCCTTGACGCTCTCGACGAAGGTGTAGGTCAGGGTGCCGTCGGCGTTGACCGCGCGCCACATCAGGCCCTGCATCACCCCGGCGATCCACATTGCGGCGATGTACAGCACGATGCCCACGGTGGCGATCCAGAAATGCAGCTCGATCAAGCGCGTGCTGTACATCTCTTTCAAGCCGTAGAGCTTGGGGATCAGGAAGTAGATCGAGCCGATCGACACCAGTCCGACCCAGCCCAAGGCGCCCGAGTGCACGTGGCCTACGGTCCAGTCGGTGTAGTGCGAGAGCGCGTTGACGGTCTTGATCGACATCATCGGCCCCTCGAAGGTGCTCATGCCGTAGAACGACAGCGACACCACCAGGAACTTGAGGATGGGGTCGGAGCGCAGCTTGTGCCAGGCACCCGAGAGAGTCATGATGCCGTTGATCATGCCGCCCCAGGAGGGCGCCAGCAGCACCAGCGAGAAGATCATGCCGATCGACTGCGCCCAATCGGGTAGCGCGGTGTAGT
>JBEIFV010000079.1:0-26906 GCA_040382235.1 Burkholderiales bacterium | reverse complement strand
GGTATTCATGGCGCAGGTGTCCATCATCCAGGCCATGATCTGCGCGTCCGTGTTCACATCCGGCGCCGGAATATCGCGATCGGGCCCGATCAATAGCCCTATCTCGCTGGTATAGCGCCGCGTCAAGCGCTCCAGCTCCTTGCGCGACAGGGTTTTGGGCTCGACCCGGATACCCCCCTTGGCGCCGCCGAAAGGCAGATTGACTGCGGCATTCTTGATCGTCATCCAGCCGGCCAGCGCCATCACCTCGTCCAGCGTGACGGCAGCGTCGTAGCGCACGCCCCCTTTGCCCGGGCCGCGCGAGAGGTTGTGGTGCACGCGGTAACCCTCGAAATGGGCGATGCGGCCATTGTCCATTTCGATCGGGATGTCGACGATCAGCGCACGCCGCGGCCGGCGCAGCGTCTCGGCCAGGTATGCCAGCGGCCCGAGATAGGGTTCGACCGCGTCAACGGTCGCGAGAAACGTGTCCCACGGACCCTGCGCGCGCGGGGCGACAAACGACAATGGCTGGTACAAGGACATGACGGTGAACCCGGGCGGCGCGAGCCTGCGAAAAAACCAGTATAGGTTTGCGTCACCGGCGCCAATTGACCTGCGTCAATCACCTCCGACGCCTGCGCACGGCGGCGCTACACGGCCGCGCAACCGGCCGGCTTGAATACGCGCGCCGTCGAAGCCGGATGCTTCAAGAGCTTGTCCGCCGGCCGCCGCGGCCGCGCCAACAGTTCGCCGCCGCAGTTCGGACACTTGGCCTTGAGCTTGCCCAAAGCGCAGTCGCGACAAAACGTGCATTCGAACGAACAGATCAGCGCCATCACGGTGTCGGGCGGCAGATCGCGGTCGCAGCATTCGCAATTCGGGCGCAGTTGCAGCATGGGACATTCCGGAAACGGTGGACTGGGAATCACAGCATACGCCGATGGCGCAAGCCTTGGCTCACTTCGCGCCGTTGCATGCCGCCTTTGAGCTCTATTCATCGGTGGCTGCGACAGGTGGCCCTGGTTTCTGGTTTACGGCACGCCGAGTTGCCGAACTCGGTGATGATCATCGTGCACTGGGTGACTGTGTACTTGGTCTCGGGCATGGTGGTAATTTCCACCAGGGTGGTGCCCTGCGTGGCCACGTCGGAATATACGTTCCAGTGGAACTCCTGAGCGCCCGGCCGGCCCTGCGGATCGCCTCGCCCATTGGCATGCCGCCCGTGACGAGGTGGTTGATCCGCTTGCCGGAGAGCGTTGCGAGTTCGAGGTCGTCCACCAGCCGCGAGGTGTCGCGCTGGAACTCCCTCAATGCACCTTTGACCGCGACGAGCAAGTCCACCTTCGGCCAAGAACATCCACGGAAGGAACTGGGGCCGGCGTCGGTATCGATGGCCGGCTAAGTCCCTGCCGCAGCAGTTCTCGCTCTTTTTCCTCGTCGCCGGCAAAGAGCGCCGTGGCCAATTCCTCGGCGATGTCCGCCGCTTCCTCCTTGGGCGACGTGGCCGCCGGCGCCGCAACCTCCGGCACCGCGCGCGAGCGCGCTCCCGCCTCGCGCAACACGCGCGTGGCTTATTCCAGCCGCTGGTCGGCGGCGGCGGCTTTCTGGTACGTGCGCATCACGTCGACCAACGGCACCAGTTCCACGACGCCATTGACCTTGCGCTTGACCACCACGTTGTGGAAGTTGTCGATCACAGTGGGCGCAGCGTCCTGCACCTGGCGCTGCAACGGGTCGTCGTAGTCCTGGGCCGGGCCTCACGCGACCGCCGCCTTGCCGTCGGCCACCGCCTGGAGGCGCGCGCCCTCCTGCTCGGCCGCTACGTCAGCCAGCATACGAGCTTGACTAAGCGCAAAGCATGATTATTGACATCATTTGATGCTATATTCATGCCTTACGAAAAAGGAGCCCAGATGCGGACCACACTCGCCTTGGACGACGACCTTTTGGAGAAAGCGCAAGCATTCACCGGCCTCAAGGAAAAATCGGCGCTCGTTCGCGAAGCGCTACGGGCATTGATCGAGCGTGAAAGCGCCCGGCGCCTGGCCCTTCTTGGTGGCTCGGAACCATTGCTTGAAATTCCCCCACGGCGGCAAAGCGACGCAGCTTGATTCTTGTCGATACCTCCGTCTGGATCGACCACCTGCGCCAGGGTGACGCAGCGCTACATTCCTTGCTGCAAGCCGGAAGAGTTCTGGCGCACCCTTTGGTAATCGGCGAGATCGCAATGGGCAACTTGCGCCAGCGGGACACGATATTGACCAGCCTTGCCAACCTGCCGCAGGCGCGTGTCGCCACTGACGAAGAAACCTTGCGCTTCATTGATGCGAACTTGCTATTCGGGTTGGGGATCAGTTATATCGACGCGCACTTGCTGGCATCGGTGCGGTTGACCCAGGGTGCCCGGTTGTTGACGCGGGACAAGCGCTTGGCTGCATCAGCCGAAGCGCTCGCTCTCGATCACCGATGAGGTGAATGCACCAGTTGGTCTCGGGCATGGTGGTGGTATCCAGCAGGGTGGTGCCCTGCGTGGCCAAGTCGGACTAGACGTTGCAGTGGAACTCCTGCTCCTTGCCCGTGCCCTGCACCGCGGCGTCCTTCACATCGGCGAACTGCCGAAACTTCACCAGCGGCTGGACCACCACGCTTGAGCATCTTGGAGAACGCGGGGGCCGCGAGCGAGCGGCCCTGCACGGGGTCCAGGTCCTGTTTGGCTTTCAGCTTGTCGGCCCTGGTGGTTGAATTGGAAACTGCGGCGGGTGTCGGTGCCGGACGCTCAGGAGCCGGGGCCGACCAGGCAAATTCCCGGACAGCGCCCGGCCGGCCGTGCGGCTCGCCTTGGCCAGGGGCATGCCGCCCGTGACGAGGTGGTTGATCCGCATGTCGGAGAGCGTTGCGAGTTCGGGGTCGTCCACCAGACGCGAGGTGTCGCGCTGCAACTCCCTCAATGCCCCTTTGACCGCGACGAGCAAGTCCACCTTCCGCCAAGAACATCCACAGAAGGGACTTGGCAACGGCGTCGGTGTCGATCACGCAACCCCGCGCTTTGGCATACCGCTTCAAGATCAAACGGCAGAACGCGGGTCGCTGCAAGCAGAATGGCGGATTGTTTGCGCCTTTTCTGTGGCTGCAGCGACTTGGCGATCCTGGTCTCGATCTCGTAGAGCACGACGATCGGAATGCCAATCTCGGACGACGCGCAATTTCGCAGCCGCGGGGCAACGCCGCCAGCGTCCTCGAAGTGGCAAATCAGCGTGTTCGAATCGGGAGCGAACATGCACGATGCTCACAAACCGTACGATCAAAAACTCTCGCGCGGCGCGTCTTCCCCTGCACCTGCCCGAATCTCCTCCAGCGACGGGAAGTTGTTCCAGGCGCCGGCGAGCGCCAGCACTTCATCGGGCCATTGGTTGGCCGTTTTCTCGATGACGATGGTGGCTACCCATGTCGACAGGGACATGTCTGCTGCCTCGGCCGCACGACGCATGCGGGTAGATTCGTCTACATAAAGATTGAGTGGCGGCATGACAGCCGTCCACTTTCGCGCGCCTCACAGACAAGGACATCAGCACGTATACGATCGGCATCACGGAAAGCAAGCGGTTGCGGCCCGATGGAGACAAGCCAACGGCGACGCGCCCGCACGGCTTGCTGGCAGCGATCAGCAGGCACTTCCTATGTTCCTTACCGGATCGCGATCTCAGGCCGCCAAATCGTCCAGAGCCTGATCGAGGATTTTGGCAGGAACGCCGCGCTTTTTCAAAGCCTGAACCAGGCGCCGGGTCGGCGCGAACGTGAACTTGGCCTCATCGCGACGCAGACCTTCACCGATATACGATTTGAGCAGCGCCTGATAGCCGCTGTGGCCGGTCTGCGGCGCAATTTCCTTGAGGCTGTCCACAACATCGATTGGAATGCGCAATGTGATCGAGGTCATGGGGCGGTCTTTGACAAGTCTTTTCTTGATGCGATCAGGAATCATGGTGTTGAAGTTCCTTAAACGTGGCCTTGCGGGCGGAAATGATGCGAATGAATTCACCTTCGAACTCGATATGCACGACAAAGAGTGCACGTCCACGTGTATCGCGACCAATTACCGCGTCGCGCGCTTCTTCGTGGCGTGAGGCGTCGACCAGTCGGAAAAACGGATCGAAAAATACTTCGGCCGCTTCTTCAAAAACAATGTGGTGTTTGCGCTGGTTGCGTAGGGCCTTGGCTTGGTCCCAGACGAACGCTAAGCCATTGAGTTCGAAGCGGATGTCCACCAGGTTGAATATGCACCGCTGTATTGCATTTGTCAATACGTATGCACAGCGATCCATCCACTGGAAAGTCGGCATCGTGCCCCCGGTTGCGCTTCCCGGTGACGTCTTCCCTGGCGATCAGGCCACGCTTGACGAAGGTGCGCAGGACACGGGGTTCTGATACGAGCCTGCATCTTGAAAAATGTTGCCGGCGGCGCAAAGGCGATAGAAACCTGTGGCGCCAAAAACGCACGCGTGGTTCTGCCGTCTCCGAGCCCGGTCAAGGGCGGGCCCGCACCGCGCGGCCAGCCCTCCCTGGAGTAAAGCGCGCAGCCAGCATTTGGGCAGGCGTCACAAAATGGCGGCAACTAAGCCTGCAACATCAGCAAGCGAAATCACCGTAGCAGTCGGTCCGATCGGGTAGGCCTGCCGTACAGGTGCCACCAGGTAGCTGTGCCGCAAGCCAATCTCTTCGCTCGACTGCCAGAAACCGCGCGCAGGTTTTGGGGCGCTCGAAAACTTGGCCTCGAAACCAATACGCTTGTCGCCCATGGTCAGAACGATATCGATCTCCGCGCCGGCAGCGGTGCGGTAGAAATTGACCTCCGAGCCTGTAGGCGCCGCGGCCGCGATGTGCTCCACCACCATGCCCTCCCAGCTTGCACCCGCCACCGGGTGACCTTGCAGTTGCGCCACCGAGCCAATGCCCAGCAAGGCATGCAGCAAGCCGGTGTCGCGCACATACACCTTGGGCGACTTGACCAGACGCTTGCCCAGGTTGACGTGCAGCGGCTGCAAGCGGCGCAACATCATGGCATCGACAAACAAATCAAGGTAACGGCCGATGGTGGCATGGCCGACGCCGCCAAGCGCCTGCCCGATTTGGGCCGCGTTGAAGATTTGCCCATGGTTGTGGGCCAGCATGCGCCACACGCGGTGCAAATTGGCGGCGGGAATGGTCACCCCCAGTTGCGGCAAATCGCGTTGCAGGAAAGTCTGAATCATGTCCTGGCGCCATTGCATGGACCGTGCATCGGTGCCCGCGGTATAGGCCGGCGGAAAGCCTCCACGCAGCATCAATCGCTGCAAGGTCAAGAGCCCTTCATCACCCATAGGCTGGCTTGCAATGGGCGGCAGCTCGTTGGCCAAGAGGGGCTGCAGTTCAAGGTGGCTGACGCGCCCCGCCAAGGACTCCGCGCTTTGGCGCAAGAGCTTGCCCGACGCCGAGCCCAGCAACAAAAAGCGTCCGGAGCGGCGCTCTTCATCGATCTCCGGCCGCAGCGCTGCGAATATGCCGGGCAGGGCTTGCACCTCGTCGAGCACCACCAGCCGGCTGCGGTGCGCGGCAAAAAATGACTCCGTGTCTTGCAGGCGGGCGCGATCCGCCTCGCGCTCCATGTCCAGGAATACGGCATCCGGGCTTGTTGCAGCAATCGCCCTTGCCAAGGTGGTTTTGCCCATCTGACGCGGCCCGAGCAGCACCACGCCGGGGTTACAGCTCAGGCGATCCAGCGCAACCGGCAGCAGTTGGCGTGGCAGAAGGGCGAATTCGGGGGAAGTCATAACCTTGCATTTTGATCGATGAATGAACGAAATACAAGGTTAAATCAAGCGTTCCCATGACTTCCGCGAGCTCTCCACATACGCAGGCTTCGACTCCCTGGCTATGGGCCATGGATGTTGGGGCGTGTCGTCGCAGGCCACAGGAAAGCAAGACCAACGGCAGTAGGGCATCGATCGCGCCGCTGGCGACGCCGCATATTTCGTCGGGATGCAGACCGACGCTACCGCGTTCGTTGCGACGCCAGGTTATAGAGCTACCGGTTGGAACCCGGGTGGCGACAACGATCGATCAAACACCTCGAATAGACCGAAATTCAACAACGGGTAGGCGTCGAGTCTTATCGAGCGCGAAACGTCAAGAAATCACAAAAACACTGCCATCAGCGTCCGCGCCGAAGGCCTCAATCGATACGAAGTCGCCACGCAGGCGCGCAACAATCGTCGCGGTGGATACGTTGCCCAGGCGCAAGTACAACACCTTGGGCGGGTGGCCGTTCAGCAGGGCAAGCTGGTGAAAATCGGCATCTTTGGATGCGATCATGTAACCGTGGTCGCGCGCGAAATTCCAGATTGCCTGGTCATCCATGCGGATAAGATCATGTTTCTTGACATGCGACGAGTCGGGGTACAGATCGAGAACCGGCGAAACGACACGATCCGAAAGGCTCTCGTCGAGCAGAAGTTTCAAGCGGCGGCGGCGAAGAGTTTGCGTTCACGGTCCGCCGCGAAAGCCAAGCATGCCCGAATGTCATCGATGGACAGTTCGGGGAAGTCAGAAAGAATTTCGCGGTCCGTCATGCCCGAGGCCAAATACTCAAGCACGTCATAAACGGTGATGCGCAATCCACGAATGCATGGCTTGCCCCCGCGCTTGCCTGGTTCGATAGTGATGCGTCCCTGATAGTCCATGCCTCAAGCATACCGCGACGGAAGTAGCGGAACAACCGCCCCGGTATCTTTCGATGACACAGAAGGTTTACCCAACTCCTGGCTCTGGCTCAACTCCAACCGAATGTCGGCCACCTCCCCGGCGCCTGGCGCCGTGCCGAACAGGGCGGACTACAGAACGCTGAAAGGCTTTTCAATGACCCGGGCATGCTTGTACGTACCGCCCCGACAAACGCGAGACCATCGCGCGTTACCTGCACGCGCGGAATCAAACTGCCCCCAGCGATGCCGCGGTGGGAGGCAAGCGCTCGATTCTCGTCCCACTCCGTGGCATCGAAACCATTACACAGCGTTGGCTTCGGCATGGCCTCGATGAAATTCCTACGGCGTTGCCACCCCGAACCAAGGGTCGAAGGCATCAAACAGGGCCATCCAGTCGGCCAGCGCCGCCGGATCGCCTTCGATCTTGAGTTTGCCCTGGGCCACCGCTTCCCTGGCATCAACCGCGCCGCCGGCGATGCCGTAGAGCACACGCCGCGCCATGGTCATCGAGGCCTGCGGCACGTCGTGATGGCGACCGCCTTCGGCCACCAGCACCGCGCGCCGCACGCTGACGGCGAAACGTTCGTTGGTGTCGGTGAAACTGAAATTAAGCGCGATGTTCCGCCCCGCCGCCTTCGGGCCATTCAGGCGCACTGCCAGGAAGTCGAAAAACATCGCCGGCGTCATCGCCGCGGCCATGTCCGGCGCGAACCCGCGGCGGGTCGGGCGTTGCGGCACGCCCTGGCGCATTTCCTGGGCGCCGCTCAGGTAGAAGTTGCGCCAGACGCTGCTCTCGGACTGGTAGCCCAATTGCTCCAGAGCGTCGGCGGCGAGCGCGCGCGCGCCCTGATGTGTCGGCTCGGCGAACACCACATGCGACAGCACCTCGGCGGCCCAGCGATAGTCGCCGGCTTCGAACGAGGTGCGCGCCTTTGCCACCACCGCATCCGCGCCGCCCATGAATTCCACATACCTGGCGCCAGCCTGCTCCGGCGGCAGGCCGTGCAGGTGGGCCGGGTTGCCGTCAAACCAGCCCAGGTAGCGCTGGTACACCGCCTTGGCGTTGTGGTTGACCGTGCCGTAATAGCCGCGATTGCACCACACTCGTCCGAGTTCATCCGGCAGCGTCAGTTGCTCGGCGATCTCGTGCATGGTCAAGCCGTGATTGGCCAGGCGCAGGGTCTGGTCGTGGATGTACTGGTAGACGTCGGCCTGCAGATTCACATGCAGGTCGATAGCCGCGCGCCCGAAGCGCGGCCAGAAGTGGCCTGAAAAAAGAACCTCGCTGTCGTCGCCGTACAGCTGCAGGGCTTCACGCAGATAGAAGCTCCAGGCCTTGGCATCGCGCACCTGGGCGCCACGCAGGGTGTAGAGGTTGTGCAGTGTCGCGTTGGTGTTTTCCGACAGATGCAGTGCTTTCACATGCGGCAGGTGAAAGTGCATCTCGGCCGGTGCCTCAGTACCCGGCGCCAACTGAAACACGAAGCGCACGCCGTCGATGACGCGCGCCTCACCGGTGGCGCGAATCAGGTCGCTCGGCGCGATCAGCGACAAGCTGCCGCCGGAGGTGCCCTTGCCGATACCAGCATCGATCTGGCCGCGCGGCCCCTTGGGCAGCAGTGCGCCGTACATGTAACCGGCGCGCCGCCCCATGGCCGGGCCGGCGAACAGGTTTTCGCTCACCGCGTGCTCCAGGAATCCGTCCGGCGCCAGTACCGCCACCCGCCCTGCCAGCACCTCGGCTTCGTCTACCACCCCGCGCACACCGCCGAAGTGATCAACGTGACTATGCGTGTACATCACCGCCAGCACGCTGCGATGGCCGCGATGCTTGCGATACAAGGCCAGTGCCGCGGCCGCGGTCTCCACCGAGATCAGCGGGTCGATCACCACCACGCCGGAGTCGGTCTCGACAAAGCTCATGTTCGAGATGTCGAAACCGCGCGCCTGGTACACACCGGCCGTCACTTCATACAGGCCGACCTGCATGTTGAGTTGGGCGTTGCGCCACAGGCTCGGGTGCACGGTATCCGGGCAGTCGCCTTGCAGAAACGCATAGGCCTTGAGGTCCCACACGCTGCGGCCGGACTGGTTGGGCACATCGAGTTCGGGCACAGCCTCGATCAGGCCGCGCGCGGCCAGTGCGAAATCCTCGGTATCTTCGAACGGCAGGGCTGCGCGCGCTGCAGCATGCACGGCGAGCGTAGCCGCGGAACCGGGTTTGGGAGAAATATCGGTCATGGCAGAGCCTCGCTGCAATCAGATGGTCACGGCATCGGCGCCGGCGCCGCCGGCAATCAGGGCCAGATCGATGAGCAGCAAGGCCACATAGGGAAATGCCACCGTGGGCCGCAGGGCGGCGGCCGCATATTCGATCAGCATGCCAATCGCACCCTTGCGCGACGCCATCCAATCGGAATGCAACTGAAACGGCACACCGCCGGCCTGGCGCAGCATTTCCTCGACCTTGAGGATGCGTGCAACCAGGCGCGACTGGAAGGTGCGCAGCACGACTTCCTGCACCCACAGAATCACGATCAGGGCCGCGGTGAACGAATCACCCAGCGAAAAAACCAGGGCGCCCGCGAACAGGCCGACTGCGGAGAGCTTGATCAGCAGCGCGCTCTTCTCGTATTGCTCGATATTGTTCTGCAGAACCGCCCATTCCGCGGGCAGACCTGATGCATCGATTGCCGACATCGTTGTGATTCCCGGTAAATCGGTGGGCAGCAGCGTATGCATACGCTGCCGCAACCATCGGTGGCGAAGCAGCCGCTTGCCGCTCCAGCCGGGAATGATAGTGGCAAACGCCGCCGCGACACGCCTGCTACGCATCGCGGCGGGTATGGACAGGCCCTATTGCGCGACCTCGCTCTTCTCCCCCTTGGCGGCAGCGGCAGCCGCTTTCTCGAACACGAAGCCGCCGCCCTTCACTTCGACATGAATGGTGTCCTTCGGACCGAATTCGCCGGCCAGGATTTTCTTCGACAGCGCATTCTCGATCGAGGACTGGATCGCCCGCTTGAGCGGCCGCGCGCCGTACACCGGATCGAATCCGGCATGCGCGATCTCTTCGAGCGCCGCATCGCTGATGCTGAGTTCCATGTCCATCTTGCGCACCCGCTCCTCCAGCCGTTTCAACTGGATTTTCGCGATCGCCTTGATGTTGGTTTCATTCAGGGCATGGAACACCACGATCTCGTCGATGCGGTTGACGAACTCGGGACGGAAATGCGTCTTCACCTCGGCCATCACCGCGATCTTCATCACCTCCGGGTCATTGCCACTCATGCTCTGGATCTTGTGCGAACCCAGGTTCGAGGTCATCACGATCACGGTGTTCTTGAAGTCGACGGTACGGCCCTGGCCGTCGGTCATGCGGCCATCATCCAGGGCCTGCAGCAGCACGTTGAACACATCCGGGTGGGCTTTTTCGACCTCGTCCAACAGGATCACGCAATAGGGCTTGCGCCGCACCGCCTCGGTCAGCTGCCCACCCTCGTCGTAACCGACGTAGCCGGGCGGCGCGCCGATCAGGCGCGACACCGAGTGCTTTTCCATGTACTCGCTCATGTCGATGCGGATCATCGCGGTTTCGGAATCAAACAGAAAGCCGGCCAGCGCCTTGGTGAGCTCGGTCTTGCCTACCCCGGTGGGCCCCAGGAACAGGAAGGAGCCGTACGGCCTGCCTTCGTCAGCCAGGCCGGCGCGCGAACGGCGGATCGCGTCCGACACCAGGCGCACCGCTTCGTCCTGCCCGACCACGCGCTCGTGCAGCTTGTCCTCGATCTTGAGCAGCTTGTCGCGCTCGCCCTGCATCAGCTTGGAGACCGGAATGCCGGTCGCACGCGCCACCACCTCGGCGATCTCCTCGGCGCCGACCTGCGTGCGCAGCAACTGCGGCCGCCTGTTCTCGCCGCCTTTTTTGGCCGCGCTGCTTTCGGCCTGCTTCAACTGCGCTTCGAGCTTCGGCAACTTGCCATACTGGATTTCCGCAAGCTTGTCGAACTGGCCCTTGCGCTGCAGGTCGGCCATTTGCGCCCGCAGCTTTTCAATCTCTTCCTTGATGTGCTGGCTGCCGGCCACCACCGCCTTCTCGGCCTTCCAGATGTCGTCAAGATCGGAATACTCGCGCCCGAGCTTGACGATCTCTTCCTCGATCAGGCCCAGGCGTTTGCGCGAGCCCTCATCCTTTTCCTTCTTCATCGCCTCGCGCTCGATCTTCAACTGGATCAGCCGACGGTCGAGCTTGTCCATCACCTCCGGCTTGGAATCGATCTCCAGCTTGATGCGCGCGGCCGCCTCGTCGATCAGGTCGATCGCCTTGTCCGGCAGGAAGCGGTCGGTGATGTAGCGATGGCTCAATTCAGCGGCGGCTACGATCGCCGGGTCGGTAATGTCGACGCCATGATGCAGCTCGTAGCGTTCCTGCAGCCCGCGCAGGATCGCGATGGTCGATTCGACACTGGGCTCGCCCACCAGCACCTTCTGGAAGCGCCGCTCAAGCGCCGCATCCTTCTCGACATACTTGCGGTATTCATTGAGGGTGGTGGCGCCCACGCAATGCAGTTCGCCGCGCGCCAGCGCCGGTTTCAACATGTTGCCGGCATCCATCGAACCTTCGGCCTTGCCTGCACCCACCATGGTGTGCAGCTCGTCGATGAATACGATGGTCTGGCCTTCATCCTTCGCCAGGTCCTTCAACACCGCTTTCAGGCGCTCCTCGAACTCGCCGCGAAACTTGGCGCCCGCCACCAGGGAGGCCATGTCGAGCGACAACACCCGCTTGTTCTTGAGCGTCTCCGGCACCTCGCCGTTGACGATCCGTTGCGCCAGCCCCTCCACGATCGCGGTCTTGCCGACCCCGGGCTCGCCGATCAGCACCGGATTGTTCTTGGTGCGGCGCTGCAAAACCTGGATGGTGCGCCGGATCTCGTCGTCGCGGCCGATCACCGGGTCGAGTTTGCCGGCGCGTGCGCGCTCAGTCAGGTCGATGGTGTATTTCTTGAGCGACTCGCGCTGCCCTTCGGATTCCTGGGAATCGACCTTGGAACCCCCACGCAAGGCCTCGACAGCCGCCTCGAGCGCTTTTTTGGTGACGCCGGATTCCTTCAGGGCACGCCCCAATTCACCCTTGTCGTCGACAGCGACCAGCAGGAACATTTCCGATGCGATGTATTCATCGCCGCGGCGCTGCGCCTCGCGGTCGGTGAGATTGAGCAGTTGCGACAAGCTGCGCGACACCTGCACGTCGCCGCCGTGTCCTTCGACCTTGGGCCCGTTTTCGACCGCGCGGGTCAGTTCCGCCTTCAGCTTCGGCACCTGGCCACCGGCGCGCGCCAGCAGGGAGCCGATGGCGTCATCGTCCTGGCCCAGCATGGCCAGCAGCAGATGCTGTGGCTCGATAAACTGGTTGTCCTGGCCAGTGGCGATGCTCTGGGCATCGCTCAAGGCCTGCTGGAACTTGGTGGTCAATTTTTCGCTGCGCATTTGAGGTAGCTCCCGATTTCTGTTACCGCCCACATGTGGCTTTTCGACACTAATTTCAAGGCCTTGCCGGCCGTCGCAGTTTGATTTGGGTCAAGTGTGGCCCCGTATCGGTCTCTTCTGCCCAAATTGAGACCCGGGCCAAACTGCTAGGATTGCTCCTGCGATGAATATCCACCAGTTACAAGTCAGTTTCGACGCCGCCGAAGACCGCTTGCGCATGCGCCTGTCGACCACCGCCGGCGATGAATTCCGCCTGTTCATGACGCGCCGTTTCGTGCGGCTATTGTGGCCCGAGCTTGTCAAGACCTTCGAGACTTCGGCTGCCGTCAAGGTGCCGCAGCCGGTGGCCCGGCGTGAGGTGGTGGCGTTCGAACGCGAAAAGGCGCTGGCCGAAACCGACTTCAAGACCCCGTTCCGCGAGCCCGTCAAGGAGGCGCCGCACCGCTTCCCGCTGGGTGAGGCGCCGTTCCTGGCCACCCGCGCGCAGGTCAGGATCGAGCGTCCCGGCGCCTATCGCCTGACGCTCGATCCGCAGGCCGGGCGCGGCATCGAACTCGGGCTCGACGACCGGCTGATGCATTCCCTGTGCCGCCTGATCGAATCGGCAGTGCGCAGCGCCGACTGGGACCTGCCGCAATTGGCCGGCACCCAGGCCGCCGTCGGTGAACCCGCAGGTGAGGCGGCACCGCGCGTGCTCAACTGAATCGATGTTCCAGCTCACCGAGCGCATCGGCAAATACGACATCGTGCGGGAGCTGGGGCGCGGCGCGACTTCCCGCGTTTACCTCGGGCGCGACGGCTTCGCCGGCCGCGAGGTCGCCATCAAGGTCTTCGATTTCACTGATGAACCGGATGTGGAGCCGCGCACGCGCTCGATGCGGCGCAAGGCCTTCATCGCCGAAGCCGCCCTGGTCGGGCGCCTGACCCACCCACACATCGTCGAGATCTACGACGCCGCCAGCGAGGACCGCATTTCCTACGTGGTCATGGAGTATGTGGCGGGCGGCACGCTGGACGCCCACACGGATGCACAGACTCTGCTGCCCTTGCCGCGCGTGGTGGAGATCATCTTCAAGTGCGCCCGCGCGCTCGAACTGGCGATGCGCGAAGGCGTGATCCATCGCGACATCAAGCCCGGCAACATCCTGATCACCGCCTCGGGCGACATCAAGATCTCGGATTTCGGCGCAGCGCTCCTGGCCAAGACGGGCACCGACTCAACGCGCACCCTGAGCGGCACCGGTGACACCGTGATCGGCTCACCCGCCTACATGTCGCCGGAGCAGATCCGCAACGACGTCCTCACCCATCAAAGCGATATCTATTCGCTGGGCGTGGTGATGTACCGCCTCCTGACCGGGCGCCTGCCGTTCACCGCCAGCAACCAGATGGGCCTGGCCTACGCGATTCTCAATACCGAACCGGCGCGCCCCTCCGACTTGCGCCCCAACCTGCCCACTTCCCTGGACGGCATCATCCTGCGCGCACTGGCCAAGACCCGCGCCGCGCGCTACCAGACCTGGGCCGAATTCGGCCGCGACCTGACCCAGGCCTTCGCCCAGTTGCGTGCCGAGGGCGCGGAAACCTCCGACTCCGAGCAATTCCAGGCCTTGCGCGCACTGACCTTCTTTTCGGGCTTTGGCGATGTCGAGCTGTGGGAAGTGGTGCGACTGGCCACCTGGCTCAATCCTGTCAAGGGCGAAGTCCTGATCCGTGAAGGGGATCTCGGCGACGCCTTGTACGTGCTTGTATCAGGCGAAGTCGAGGTGTCGATTCGTGGCCAGCGGGTTTCAACGGTGAAACCGGACGGCTGCTTCGGCGAAATGCTTTACTTCCAGGACCAGAGCGCCAAGCGCAGTACCACCATGACCGCCGGCACCGACTGCGAGGTGATCGAACTCAAGGCCGGCGCCATGCGTTCGGCCAGCGCCCCGGTGCAGGCGGAATTCAACAAGGCCTGCATGCGCATCCTGCTGGATCGCGTCGGCAACATCAACGTGCGCTTCGCCATGCTCAAGGCGGCCGAGTAGCGACGACCGAATAGCGGCGGCCGCCGCTGCGGAAAATCAGGGCGCCAGCGCGTGCCAGGTGGCGATGCCGGCGATGGTGGCGGCAATCGAGCCGCACAAGTGCAGGCCAATATGGCCGGCGGCAAGCAGATAGCGCGCCTCTTGCAACAGGTGCACACTTTCGGCTGAAAACGTTGAAAAGGTGGTGAGCCCGCCGAGAAAGCCGGTGATCACGAACAGCCGCCATTCCGGCACCATGCCGGGGTGACCGGCAAAGCCCGCCACCGCGACCCCCACCAGATAGCCACCTATCAGGTTGGCTACCAGCGTGCCCAATGGAAGCGCCGGATAAAGCGCGTTGAACCAGGCGCCGAAGGACCAGCGCAGCCAGGCCCCCAGTGCCGCGCCGATGCCAACGGCCAGGAACCCGGAGGCGTTCACCTCGATTTCATCCGGGCTTGGACCATTTGTCGGCCGCGGTGTCGTCGCTCGAGCGCGCGTCGACCCAGCGTTCGCCTTCGGGCGTGCGTTCCTTTTTCCAGAACGGTGCGCGGGTCTTCAGGTAATCCATGATGAATTCACAGGCGGCAAACGCCTCGCCGCGATGTGCGCCGACGGTGGCCACCAGCACGATCTGGTCCTGCGGAAACAGCGGGCCTATGCGGTGGACCACCAGGGCGTCAAAGATGTTCCAGCGTTCGCGCGCCTCGATCACGATCGCCTCCAGCGCGCGCTCGGTCATGCCGGGATAGTGCTCGAGGGTCATCGCCGACACCGCCGACACGCGGCCCCGATCCTCGTTCATGTCGCGCACCGTGCCGGTGAAGGTCGCGATCGCGCCAATGTGCGCGGCACGCGCTCCCTGAGCGGCGCGCAGTTGCGCCACCTCGCGGGAGAGGTCGAAATCTTCAGTCTGGACGCGTACCGCCATGCCTCGTTCCTAACCGCCGGTGACCGGCGGGAAGAACGCCACCTCGTCGCCCGCACTGATCGCGGTGTCGGGCGCCGCCAGGTCCTGGTTGACCGCGGCGCGCAGCTGGCGCGCCGGCGTGAATTGTTCACCCCAGGCGCCACCGCGCGCGGCAAGATGCGCGCGCAGGCCGGCAATGTCGGTCACGCCGGCCGGCGGGGGCAGCGCCTCGGAAGCTACGCCCAGCGCTTCACGCAAGCCCGCGAAATACAGCAGCTTGAGCATGGCTTAAGTGAGCAAACCGGAAAACGGCAGAAACCGCACGACATCACCCGCAGCGATTTTTTGCGAAGGCGGATTGTCGACCAGACCGTCGCCCCACACCGTCGAAGTAAGCACACCCGAACTCTGGTTCGGGAACAGGTCGAGTCCGCCGCCGCCATTCATGCGCGCGCGCAGGAATTCGCGACGGCGATCGGGTTTGTCCCAGGCGAAGTCCGCGCGCAACGCCAGTGAGGGCGGCGCCAGGTCAGTGCGCCCCTGCCGCTTGAGGATGAAAGGGCGGGCAAACAACAGGAAGGTCACGAAACCGGACACCGGATTGCCGGGCAGCCCCAAGAAGTCGGCTGCGTCGCCGGACGCCCGCCGCACCTGGCCATAGGCCAGCGGCTTGCCCGGCTTCATGGCGATTTGCCAAAGCCTGATCTCGCCTTCGGCTTCGACCGCGGGGCGCACGTGATCCTCCTCGCCGACCGAGACGCCGCCGGTGGTGATGACCAGATCATGCTCGGCTGCGGCCGCGCGCAGCACGCGCCGCGTTTCGTCGAGTGAATCACGCACGATGCCGAAATCGGTCAGCGCGCAGCCGAGGCCTTCGACCAGGCCGCGCAGAACGAAACGGTTCGAGTTGTAGATCGCACCGGGCTTCAAGGCTTCGCCGGGCATCGCCAACTCGTCGCCGGTGAAAAACAATGCGACCTTGAGCTTGCGCTTGACCGCAAGCGTCGCCAACCCGACCGAGGCGGCAAGCCCGCAGGCCTGCGGTGTCAGCGGGGCACCGGCTGCAAGGATCTGAGCACCGGCGCGAATGTCTTCGCCCGCGCGCCGCACCCATTCGCCCGCGGCCGGCACATGATTGACGGCAACCGTGTCGCCGTCGACCGCGCATTGCTCCTGCATCACCACCGCGTCCGCGCCTGGCGGGATCATTGCACCGGTGAAAATCCGCGCCAGTGTTCCAGGCACCAATGGCTGCGGCACATGGCCGGCGGGGACACGCTGCGATACCGGCAGGCGCGTACCTGGCGCCACGATGTCGGCCGCGCGCATGGCATAACCATCCATCGAGGTATTGTCCATCGGCGGCACATCGAGCGTGGAGTGCACCGCGGCAGCCAGCACCCGGCCATGCGCGTCCAGCGTGGCAACGCTCTCCTGCCCGGAGAGCGGCACCGCCTGCGCAAGCAAGGCGGCGAGCGCTTCATCCATCGAAAGCATCGGCGGGCGGTTCATCAGCGAGCGAGTCCCAAATAGCGCATTATAAATTCCGCAATGGCGGCAGGATCATTGATGTCAAGGGCCGGCAGGGTGCTTGCGACCGCACTGTCGCAAGCTATCGCGATGATGTTCGGGTCGTCCGGGTGCAACAAGGCCCTGCCAAGTGACGGCCGATGAATCTCCAGCTTTGGAATGGCAGCACGCTTGAAACCTTCAACCAGCACCAGGTCGCAGGGCGAGAAGCGCGCGAGCTGCTCATCAAGTGTCGGCTCGGCTTCGTTGCGCAATTCGTGCATCAGCACCCAGCGGCGGTCGGAGGTGACCAGCACCTCGGCCGCGCCCGCCTCGCGATGCCGGTACGAATCCTTGCCCGGTTTGTCGATGTCGAACACATGATGCGCATGCTTGATCAGCGACACCCGCAGGCCGGCGGCTACGAAGCGCGGAATCAGTTGCTCGATGAGAGTGGTCTTGCCCGATCCGGAGTAACCGGCGAAGCCGAATACCTTGTTGTTCATGCTACCGATTGTCGCATGCGTGGCGGCCGAAACAGCCGCGCGCGCCTGCGTAGCGGGCTCAGGGTCGCGTTACAGCAACAGCCGCGTTTGCGGCGTGCAGCGCGATGTAGGCCTTGACCCGCTCCACCGAGGCGGGCAGCAGCTCGAAGTGGCGCGGCAGGTTTTCCAGATCGGCAAAACCCGGCGGGCGCGCTGGCTTGATGCCCAGGGCCTCGACAATGGTTTCCTCGAACTTGGCCGGCTGCGCGGTTTCCAGCACGATCATCTGCACCCCCGGCTCCCGCTCCCCGAGTGCCACCTTGAGCCCGTCAGCGGTATGGGTATCGATCATGCGGCCGGACTTCGCATGCACCGTGCGAATCATCGCCAGCCGATCGGCGTGTGAACTCGTGCCTGAAACGAAACCGTAGTCCGGCAAGCGCGCCTTGAGCGGCGTGCCGTTCAGGTCGAACGCGCCCTGCCGGTCGACCTGCTCCCACAGCGCCTTGACCACGGCACCATCGCGCCCGGCCAGGTCGAAAATGAAACGTTCGAAGTTCGAGGCCTTGGAAATGTCCATCGACGGGCTCGAGGTCTGCACCGTGCCGGCCCGCACCCGGTACACCCCGGTGCGAAAAAATTCGTCGAGCACATTGTTCTCGTTGGTCGCCAGCACCAGCTTCGCGATCGGCAGTCCCATCATGCGCGCCACGTGCCCGGCGTAGATGTTGCCGAAGTTGCCCGAGGGCACGGCGAACGACACGTGCTCGTCGCTCGACGCGGTCGCCGCGAAATACCCCTTGAAATAATAGACGACCTGCGCCACCACCCGCGCCCAGTTGATCGAATTGACCGCGCCGATCCGGTACTGCGCCTTGAAGGCGGCATCGCTCGAAACCGCCTTGACGATGTCCTGGCAATCGTCGAACACACCCTCAACGGCGAGATTGAAAATGTTGGGGTCATTGAGCGAGAACATCTGCGCGGTCTGGAACGGGCTCATCCGGCCATGCGGCGAGAGCATGAACACCCGCACCCCCTTCTTGCCGCGCATCGCATACTCGGCCGCCGAGCCGGTGTCGCCCGAGGTCGCACCCAAAATATTGAGTTCGCGACCGTCGCGCGCCAGCACATGCTCGAACAGGTTTCCCAGCAACTGCATGGCCATGTCCTTGAAGGCCAGGGTCGGGCCGTTCGACAATTCGAGCAGGTGCAGGCCGGGTTCGAGCGTGGTGAGCGGCGCAATCGCTTCGCTGCCGAACACCGCGCGGGTGTAGGTGCGATCGATCATCTGCTTCAATTGCGCAGGCGCGATGTCGTCTATGAATTTGGACAGGATCGCGAACGCCAGATCGGCATAGCGCATGCCGCGCATCGCCTGCAGTTCACTCGCGGTGACGTGCGGGTAGCCCGCTTCGGGTACGGTCAGGCCACCATCAGGCGCCAGTCCTTCCAGCAGAATCCCGGTGAAAGCGGTCGGCGGCATGCCGCCTCGGGTGGAAACATACCTCATTTCGCCGGCGCGTCTTTCGACGCCGGGCCTTCGACCTTGCGCATCCATTCACCCTTCTCGTTGCGGTGCCACCAGCCGGCCGGCGCCTGCGCCACCCATTCGCGGGCGAACGAAGCGCGCTCATACGGCATCCAGTCGCCGAACAAATCGTTGCTGCCGTGGCCAACCTCCATTGCCGAGGCGGCATACAGAATCCCGCGGTCAAGATTCTCGCTGCCAATCAGGGCGTTCAGTGCCGCAGTGCCGGCCTGCGGGTCGCGCAGCGCCACAAAACCGTCGCTGGTGATGCCGATCAGGCCGCTCTCGAAGCCGCCACGCGCTTCGGGAAAACGCCCGATCATACGGCGCACCGCCGGCGTGATGTCGCCCGCCCAATACGGCAGGGTCCTGGAGCCCGGTTCACCCGACTGCGTATAGACCAGGCGCACCACGTCGCGCGCCTGCATGAGCGTTCCGCCCGCCGCCGTCACCATCTGGGTCGACTGGCAGGCGGTGAGCATGGCAACCAACAGCGCGCCCGCCAGGCAGGCGCGGCCTGCGCGTGGCAAACGGGACATCAGCGCAACTCCTCGAGACGGATGCGCGTGACCTGACCCAGTACCACCGGCAGCGCCTCGATCAAGGCAATCGCGGCATCGACTCGGCGCTCCAGCGCCAGATGGGTGAGCATGATGATGTCGACCTGCTCCTGCCCTTCGGCCGGTTCTTTCTGCACCATCGCGTCGATCGAAATGGCGTGATCGGCCAGTACGCGGGTGATGTCAGCCAGCACACCGGGCTGATCCTTGACCCGCAGGCGCAGGTAGTAGCTGGTGGTGACCTCACCGATCGGCAGGATCGGCGTATTTGCCAGCTGGTCCGGCTGAAACGCCAGATGCGGAACGCGCTGCTGCGGATCGATGGTGTGCGCGCGCGCCACATCGACCAGGTCGGCGATGACCGCGGAGGCGGTCGGCTCGGAGCCGGCACCGGCGCCGTAGTAGAGCGTGGCGCCGACCGCATCGCCCTTGACCAGCACCGCGTTCATCACCCCTTCGACGTTGGCGATCAGGCGCTTGGTCGGGATCAGGGTCGGGTGCACCCGCAGTTCGATGCCGGCATCGGTGCGGCGGGTGATGCCCAGCAGCTTGATGCGGTAGCCCAGTTCTTCGGCGTACTGGATGTCTTCACGCGTGAGCTTGGTGATACCCTCGACATGGGCCGCACCAAATTGCATCGGAATGCCGAACGCGATGGCGCTCATGATGGTCAGCTTGTGCGCGGCGTCCACCCCTTCGATGTCGAAGGTCGGATCGGCTTCGGCATAACCCAGGCGCTGCGCCTCGCGCAGCACGTCGGCGAAGGGCAGGCCCTTGTCGCGCATTTCCGAGAGGATGAAATTCGAGGTGCCGTTGATGATGCCGGCGATCCACTCGATGCGATTGGCCGTCAATCCCTCGCGCAGGGCCTTGATGATCGGAATTCCGCCGGCCACCGCGGCTTCGAATGCGACCACCACGCCCTTTTCACGGGCGGCGGCGAAAATCTCGTTGCCATGCGTGGCCAGGAGCGACTTGTTGGCGGTGACCACATGCTTGCCGGCACGGATCGCCCTGAGCACCAGATCGCGCGCGAACGTGTAGCCGCCGATCAACTCGATGACGATCTCGATTTCGGGGTTGTCGATGATGTCGTCGGCGTTGGCCGTGACCGTAGCCCGCCCCTTGACGATACGCAGGGCGCGCTCGGTATCGAGATCGGCGACCATGCTGATGACGATGTCGCGGCCGGCGCGGCGCACGATTTCCTCGCGGTTGCGCGCCAGAACATTGAAGGTACCGGAACCAACGGTGCCGATGCCGAACAGACCTACTTGAATGGGTTTCATTGAATTTGAACGCCGTGTTGGTTCTCGGACCTGTCAATGGGCAACGGCATCCAGAACCGTATCCTCCCGCTGAACGGGTAGTGGTCCACCTGCAGTCGGTAGCCCAGATCCGGATTATCCACCCACCGCGAGATTCGGGTCACGGTGACAGATCCTTGGAGGTTCGCAAAGTGCAATCAATCCGGCCAAGCATAAAGCTGGTTGTCTTCTGACAAGCTTAGAACAAGTCGCGCGCCCATGGCCTTGAGCAAGCGCTCGACCTCGCCGCGCTGCTCACCGTAGCGTTCGACCTGATAACGCTCGATGTTTTCAATCAACAACAAGGGCTGGTTGCGGCGCAGGGTCGCCGCGGCGCCGCGCAACAGGCGGGCCTCGAAGCCTTCAACATCGATTTTGATGAAATCAAGATCGTCAAAGCCAAAACTGTCAAGCGCGCGCATCGCCGTCTGACCGGGTTTTTCGACGGAAACATGCGACATTCCGGAGTTGTTGCTATCGTAGTTCAGTGCCACCTGCCCGTCGCCCTCGCCAAGTGCGCAACGATGCAATGTCGTGTTTCGATGCGTCACATTGTCGATGAAGCAGGCTTGCATAAGTGGGTGCGGCTCGAACGCCTCGACGCGCTCGAACCGGCGCGCAAGCCACTCGCTCCAGAAGCCGACATGTGCACCGGCATCCACAGCACGGCGCCGTGAACCTTTCATATGCGACTCGCATAGCTGCATGAGAGCAAAATCCCAGCGCCGTCGCCCCAATTCTTCAGGGGCGCGTCCCAAGATGTCGACGAAAAAGCGGTCACGCCCCGGCAACGACCAGCCGAACGCTCGCCTTGTGCTTGGAAGATATCTGATGAACAGAGGGTCTTCGACGGCGTTGGCGTGACCGTCGATGTTGGCGGTAATCGACCAGAAAACGGCGTCGCCGGAAGTTATCGCCCGGTTTGGCCTATACAACTCGTAGATCGAGGGGGGAAGATAGGCGACCCGTACCCCGCGCTCCGCAAGCCAGGTATGAGCTGCGAACAGCGCGATCTGGTCGAGGTACCAGGCACCAGCGATGCGGTCAAGGATTGCCCTTACGTAGTTGGCGACCATGGATGCGAAGCGAACGCCGCCCGGACTCGGCTGGAACAATACCGTGCTGGCATAAAAATGGTCCCAGATCTTCCAGCGCGATTGCGACCAGCGCAGCAGCGCCATGTCATACCCGGAGCCGTGCTTGAGCACTGGCTTAAGGGAGTCGAGTACAAGAATATCCATGTCTAGCAACATGACCGGCAATTCATGCCTGACCAAAAGCGCGGGAATCAGAAAAAAGCGGGCGCATGAGTACCAAGTCTTGGCATGATACAGATCGTCGAAATGCCGCGATTCGAACGAGGTATCAAGGCCGACGCAGTTGGCGCCGATCGGCAAATGCGCGATCTCTTCGTCGATCCAGGCATCGGGATTGAACACATGCAAATGCAGCACGAAAGGAACTTGCGCGTGTCGGCTCAGCGATTCAACTAGAGCGCCAGCGAAACGGCGGAAGTACACCGCATCGCAAGCCGCGAACAACACGACTTCGGCATCCGCATATCGGCGAGAGGCGGGGGCGACAATCGCCGCGGGTTTGTCGAGCCCGGCGAGAAAATCGGGGTCAAGCCTGATGTACGCGTCCGGCGGAAATCCACCTTTTCCGGAAGCTCGGAACGCCGCATGCGCCTGTTCGTGCCGCCCCTCGATCGCCTCGAGACAAGCCAGGCGCTGATTTAGATGCGGCCATCCGGGCTGCAACTTCAATCCCAGTTCCGTGAACCGGCGGGCCGCTTTTAGGTCTTCCGCCTCAAGTGCCGAATTCGCGCGTGCAAGCAACGCGACAAAGTCCTCGTCTGCGGTACCTTCAGGCAGGTCTTCCGCGCGCAGGTCATCGAAGTATTCCAGCAACGCAGATACGGCCTCCGCCAATGTCGGCTGGTACAGGTAGGCACGCGCGCATAGACGCGCCGCATCCGCCTTCTCGCCATTCCTGCGCAAAACGCTTGCCGCTTCGAGCCAGAGTAAAGGCTGCGCACCCCCCTCCCGAATTGCCTCGCGGTAAAGCGGGGCGGCTAGAGCGAACTGTTCAGCGAGACCGTAGGTCCGTGCGCGCACAAGCGCAGCCTGCGCGCCAAGCCTGGTGCGCGAACCGAAAACGCTGGAAAAAAGCCGCCCCAGCACGTCTGCGCCAACTCAGGCGGCGGCCTTGGGCAGAACGCCATCCTTGCGGAACATCTCGCGGATGCCGCGCACCGCCTGACGGCAGCGCTGCTCGTTCTCGATCAAGGCGATGCGCACATAGTCGTCGCCGTAGTCGCCGAATCCGATCCCCGGCGAGACGGCGATACGCGCATCAGCCAGGAGCTTCTTGGCGAACTCCAGCGATTTCAGATGCGCGTACGCTGCGGGAATCTTCGCCCAGATGTACATCGAGGCCTTCGGCTTGTCTACCATCCAGCCGATTTCGTGCAAGCCCTTGACCATCACATCGCGCCGGCTCTGGTACTGCGCGCAAATTTCCTTGACCGCATCCTGCGGTCCTTCGAGCGCGGCGATCGAGGCCACCTGCACCGGCGTGAAGCTGCCGTAGTCGTGATAGCTCTTGATGCGCGCCAGCGCATTGACCAACTCCGCGTTGCCGACCATGAAGCCGATGCGCCAGCCGGCCATGTTGTAGCTCTTGGACATGGTGAAAAATTCGACCGCGATATCGCGCGCGCCCGGCACCTCCATGATCGAAGGTGCGCGGTAACCGTCGAAGGTGATGTCGGCATAGGCCAGGTCGTGAACCACCAGGATGTCGTGCTGCTTGGCCAATGCGATCACGCGCTCGAAAAACTCAAGATCGACACACTGCGCGGTCGGGTTCGAGGGAAACCCCAGAATCATCATCTTGGGCTTGGGAATGCAGCCGCGTATGGTTTCCTGCAACTCGGCGAAAAAATCGACGTCGGGCGTCATGCGCACGCTGCGGATGTCGGCGCCGGCGATCACCGCGCCGTAAATGTGGATCGGATAGCTGGGGTTGGGCACCAGAACGGTATCGCCGCGATCGAGGGTCGCCAGCATCAAGTGCGCCAGCCCCTCTTTGGAACCGATGGTGACGATCGCCTCGGTATCGGGGTCGAACTCGACGCCGTAGCGATTCTTGTACCAGTCGGTAATGGCGCGTCGCAGGCGCGGAATGCCCTTCGAAACCGAGTAACCGTGCGTATCCGGGCGCTGCGAGGCCTCGACCAGCTTGTCGACGATATGCTGCGGCGTGGCGCCGTCCGGATTGCCCATCGACAGGTCGATGATGTCTTCGCCGCGACGCCGCGCGGCCATCTTCAACTCGGCCGTGATGTTGAAAACATAAGGCGGCAAACGCTTGATGCGGGAAAACTCTCTCATGGCAGCCTCGGGCCGGAACGCGGCGGATTGCTGACGGCGCTACCGGCGAATCCGGCGACATCCCGTCGCACGCCGTGACAGGCATAAAAGATATAATTCTACGTTACCCGGCGTTGCGTCGCAACATTGCAAGACCGCGTCCGCTTCCCTCACGAAATCACCCACAGAATGCGCCCGCGGCCACGCGCGCCTGCCTGCCGCCGCAGCCGGGCCATCAACTGCGTGGAGCGCCCCACCACCGTGAAACTGCATCTCGAACGCCCGGGCATGATGAATTTCATCACCGCCTTCGACCCGCAATATGTGCAGGTCAACCAGATCCGCCATGTGTCGTCGTTGATCGTGCTGCGCGAACGCCTGGTCGACAACTGGCCGGTACGCACGCTCGAAGACCTGACCGAAGCCGACTTCGAGACGCTCGCCGGCCTCGGCGTGGAAATAGTGCTGCTTGGCACCGGCCGCAGCCTGCGCTTCCCGCACCCGCGCCTGACCAGCCGCCTGCTGTCCCGGCGCATCGGGCTGGAAGTCATGGATACCGGTGCGGCATGCCGTACCTACAACATACTTTCCGGCGAGGGCCGCAATGTGGCCGCCGCCTTGATTGTGGAATGATGGTCGGCAAACGTGCGCTCTGGCTGCTGATCGCCGCACTGGCCCTGGTGTGGTTTTCAAACCTCGAAGTGCGCAAGCTGGTGCGCCCTGACGAAGGCCGCTATGCGGAGATTCCGCGCGAGATGGTCGCCAGCGGTGATTGGGTGACACCGCGCTTGAACGATCTCAAGTATTTCGAAAAGCCCGCACTGCAGTACTGGGGCACCGCGCTGGCCTACACGCTTTTCGGCGAGCATCACTGGACGGCGCGACTGTGGCCGGCGCTGACCGGATTCCTGGGCATCCTCTTCACCGGCTTCGTCGGTGCGCGCCTGTGGGGTCGCAGCGCCGGCATCATGGCTGCCGCGATCACCGCCGGCAGCCTCTTGTATGCACTGATCGGCCATGTCAACACACTCGACATGGGCGTCACGTTTTTCCTGACGGCCGGCCTGTTCGCGCTGATGCTCGCGCAGCGTGAACCGGAAGCCAGTCGCGGCGAACGCAACTGGATGCTTGGTGCCTGGGCCGCACTCGGTTTGGCGGTACTTTCAAAAGGCCTGATCGGCGCTGCCTTGCCGTTCGCGTCCCTGATCATCTACACCGCCTGGACCCGTGATTGGGCCCTGTGGCGCCGTCTCCACCTTGGCAAAGGCCTGGCCACCCTGTTGCTGGTGACAGCCCCCTGGTTCATCTGGGTGTCGATTGAAAACCCGGAGTTTTTCCGGTTCTTCTTCATTCATGAGCACTTTCAGCGCTTTCTCACCAAAGTGCACAGCCGCTATCAGCCGCCCTGGTATTTCATTCCGATGTTGCTGGTGGGCATGCTGCCATGGACCCTATTCATGTTCGGCGCTCTGGGCGGCGCCATCCGCCGCCAGACCGGCGCAAGTTTCCAGCCACGCCGCTTCCTGCTGGTTTGGGTCGTGTTTGTATTCGCCTTTTTTTCCGTGTCGAGCTCCAAGCTGCCGTCCTACATTCTGCCGATGTTTCCGGCACTGGCACTCCTGATTGGCGAGCGCTTTTCGCAGCTCTCGTCGCGCGCCGTGGCCCTGCATTCCTTGCTGTATGTGGCCGTTGGCCTGGCCATTGTGCTGGCGGCGCCACAAGTGGTGCGCCTGGCCAGCACCGAAGTACCGGTCGCGCTTTACCAGGGCTATGTGCCGTGGCTGGTTGAAGCCGGTGTGGCTCTCACCGCCGGCGCGCTTCTGGCAAGTTTCATGGCCCTGCGCGAACGCACCCTGGCGGCTGGTCTGTGGCTGGCGGCCGGTGGCCTGGTTGCGGCACAGCTGATTCTCACCGGCCACAACAGCTTGAGCCCGGCCAGCTCGTCCTACCATCTGGTGCAACAGATCCGCCAGCATGTGCGGCCGGATATCGCGTTCTACAGCCTGGGCATCTATGAGCAGACCCTGCCGTTCTACATCAAGCGCACCGTGACCTTGGTCGAGGTGCGCGACGAGCTTTCGTTCGGCATCAACCAGGAACCCCACAAATTCGTGCCGGATTACGTCGAATTCAGCCGCCGCTGGCGCGCGCATTCCGAGGCGCTGGCCATCATGCATCCCAATACCTTGCAGTACTTCGAGCAAAACAAGCTGCCCTACGAGGTGATCGGTCGCGACACCCGACGGGCGGTGGTGCGCAAACCCGCGGCAGCTGCGACACAAGGTGCGGGGCAAGTTGCGCAGCCGCTCGCGCCGGTGCCACCGACACAGGCGGTGCCCGCTCAAAACGTCGCGCCGTCGCGACGCACGCCATGACCGCCTTCACCTTCAGCATGCTCTTGACCGGCGTCTTCCTCAACGCCGGCGCGCAGCTTTTGCTCAAGGCCGGCACCAATGCGGTCGGGCGCTTCGAGTTCGAGGCCGCCAACATCGTCCCGATCGGATGGCGCCTGGCCACCGAGCCGCATATCATGGGTGGCATGGTGTGCTATGTGCTGAGCCTGGCGGTGTGGATCGTGGGCTTGTCGCGTGTACCGGTCAGCGTGGCCTATCCGATGCTCTCGATCGGCTACGTATTGAACGTTCTGGCGGCGTGGTGGCTGTTCGGCGAAAGCGTCACGCCGATGAAGGTCGCAGGCGTCGGTTTCATCATTGTCGGCGTATGGTTGGTGGCGCGCAGCTGAGGAAGCACTGAACAAGTCCGCAGGTCACGAATCTCGCTTTTTCAACCTGCTGAATCGATACGATTCTTCGTTCGATAGCACGCATTTCAGCGAGTCGTTCAGCGTCCTCCCAACGAAACCGGTTCAACTTTCAGCAGTCGACACCCCGACACCAGATACGAAGCTCCCACCCAATCCCCCCACGACGCCAATTCCCTGTGAACACACCTTTCCTGCCCTTCACGCGCCCGTCGATCGATGAGGAGACCATCGCCGGCGTCGCCGCCGTG
>JBEIFV010000078.1:0-27105 GCA_040382235.1 Burkholderiales bacterium | reverse complement strand
GTGGTGCCGTTCTCGATGGGTCCGCTGGGTTCGCACATTTCGCAGATCGGGGTGGAACTCTCGGACTCCCCTTATGTGGTCGTCAGCATGCGCATCATGACCCGCATGGGGCGCGCGGTTTACGACGTGCTGGGTGAGGACGGCCACTTCGTGCCGTGCATGCATTCTGTAGGCATGCCTGTTCTGCGCGGCCAGACCGACGTGCGCTGGCCCTGCAACAACGATGAAAAATGGATCGTCCACTATCCGGAAACCCGCGAAATCTGGAGCTTTGGCTCCGGCTATGGCGGCAATGCGTTGTTGGGCAAGAAATGCCTTGCCCTGCGTATCGCATCTGTGATGGCCCGCGACGAGGGTTGGCTGGCGGAGCACATGCTGATCTTGGGCGTGACCAGCCCGGAGGGAGCGACCACATACGTCACCGGCGCGTTTCCGTCTGCCTGCGGCAAGACCAATTTCGCGATGCTGGTTCCGCCCGAGCAAGGTTTCGAAGGCTGGAAGGTGACCACCATTGGTGAAGATATCGCCTGGATCAAGCCCAATGCCGACGGCAAGTTCTATGCGATCAACCCCGAGGCCGGGTATTTCGGGGTGGCACCGGGCACCAACTATCACACCAACCCGAATTGCATGACGGCAATCGAGCGCGATACGATCTTTACCAATGTTGCCGAAACGCCGGACGGTGACGTCTGGTGGGAAGGCATGAGCGATGAGGCGCCTGCCGAGTTGACCGATTGGCAGGGCAAACCATGGGTTCCGGGATGCGGCCGCCCGGCTGCGCACGCGAATTCAAGGTTCACCGTACCGGCGACACGCTGCCCGTCGCTCGACGCACGCTGGGATGATCCACGCGGCGTTCCGATATCCGCATTCCTGTTCGGCGGGCGTCGCTCCGACACAACGCCCCTGGTGACGCAGGCGCTGAACTGGGAAGATGGTGTCTACAAAGCCGCCACCATGGGTTCGGAAACTACGGCGGCGATCGCCGGCAAGCAGGGAGTAGTGCGGCGCGACCCGATGGCGATGATCGCCTTTGTCGGCTACAACCTGGGTGATTACTTCAGCCATTGGCTCAAAATGGGCCGCTCGGTAGCGCAACCGCCGCAAATCTTCCAGGTCAACTGGTTTCGCAAGAATGCACAAGGCAAGTTTGCCTGGCCAGGGTTTGGCGACAACATGCGGGTACTCAAGTGGGTGGTCGAGCGCTGCAAGGGGACGGCCCACGCGAGCGAGACGGTGCTGGGTTACACGCCGGACTATGCCGATCTGCATTGGGAGGGGCTGTCGTTCGGCAGCGATGCCTACGCCACGGTGACCGCGATCGACAGCGGACTATGGCAGGCGGAACTGCGCATGCATGATGAATTGTTCAAGAAGCTCGAAGGCTTTGTGCCACAGGAGCTCCTGAGTGCGCGCAAGGGTCTGGGGGAACGACTGGCGAAGTGAGTTGCAGGCGGATGCGTTCACAGAGGGCCGCTTGCGAGCGGCCTTTTGCTTTTTGGACGGCTGAAGCGAGGTTTTCAGCCAAAGCGAAGGGCTATGCCTATCGCGGGCGGACGCCCGGGCGAATACCCCTCCGGATACATGCAGGAGATATCCGTCCTGACATGTTTCACGTGAAACAGGGGAAGGGGAGACAAAATGAGTAAAGCTATTCTTGGCGTCCTGTTGGGATGCATGTTCGCGCCTGTCGCTTCGGCGCAATTGGCGGTATCAGCCAACGACGGCAAGGTCCGGTTGGATAACGGCGTGGTGAAGACTGTGCCAAACAATCCTGATACGGTAGCCATCATCGACCTGGGCGCGCGCCCACCGAAGCTATTGAAATCCAAGTTCCAACCTCGATTGTCGGCCCGCCAAGCTCGGTCGCGGTGGCTTCCGATGGAAGCATTGCCCTGGTCACGGCCAACATGAAACTTGACCCGGCCGATCCGAGCAAGCAGGCACCGGATAAGCGTATGTCGATCATTGACCTCAAGGCGAATCCGCCGGTGGTGATTGGCACGGTCGAGACCGGTCGCGGCCCGGCGGGCGTGGCGATCGGCCCCAAAAGCAATATCGCGCTGGTAGCCAATCGCCAAGAAGGCACGGTGTCGATCTACGCGATCGACGGCAAGGCGCTGTCTTCTCTGGGCAAGGTCGATTTCGGCAATCCCAAATCGGGACCATCCGGTGTGTCGATTACACGGGATGGCACAACCGCCCTGGTGACGCGTGATGGTGAAAACCGGGTATCGGTCCTGGCGATCGACCGTGATCGCGTCGAGTACACCAAGCGCGACATGTTTCCGGGCCAACGTCCCTACGGTATCGAGATTTCCAGAAAGGGTGACGTGGCCGCGGTAGCCAATATCGGCGGCGGGCAAGGCCATAGCGACTCCATCAGCCTGATCGACATGACTGCGAAACCCGTGCGTGTGATCGAAACCGCAAGCGTGGGTCAGACGCCGGAAGGTATCGCCATGAGCCCGGATGGCAAGTGGGTTGTGGTGACGGTGATGAATGGCAGCAACAAGCCGCTGGCTTCGCCGTTCTACAACACGCTCGGTCTGCTCAAGTTGTACAAGGTCGTGGGCAACAAGTTGGTCTACAACTTGCAGGTCGAGACAGGCGTATGGACCCAAGGGATTGCGTTCTCGGCGGATAGCAGGATTCTTCTGGTGCAAAACAAGGAGCGGAAAGAGTTGCAGGTTCTGGCGGTTCGCGGCAACAAACTGGTGGATACAAAGCAGCGCATCGCAATGCGCAATGGCGGCGCGGGGATTGGCACACGTTAGTCGTATCAAGCTTGCACGCAGCAGCCGAGCGCAGGGCCGAAGTCGGGCGATCCGCGTCAGATGGAACGCTGACGGAACCGGCCGCAGCGCGAGGCAGCCCAACAATAATCAGCGACTGTTTCACGTGGAACACCAGGCACCGCGGGATTAGCCGGCGCGCAACGGGCCCGGCTCAATCCCGCGAGTTATTGCGGCATGCGAAGCATGCCCGCAATAACATATAATCGTGCCCCTTTTGCCCGAAAGCCGCGAAGCCCGCGCCGTGCCCTCGATCGCCTACACGCATCCTGAACAATACGACGTCATCGTCGTTGGTGGGGGCCACGCCGGCACCGAGGCCGCGCTCGCCGCTGCCCGCATGGGCGCACGAACGCTTCTCATCAGCCACAATATTGAAACCTTGGGGGCCATGAGTTGCAATCCGTCGATCGGCGGCATTGGCAAAGGTCACTTGGTGAAGGAAGTCGATGCGCTTGGCGGTGCGATGGCGATCGCCACCGACGAGGCCGGCATCCAGTTTCGGATCCTCAATTCAAGCAAGGGCCCGGCAGTACGTGCGACCCGCGCGCAGGCCGACCGCGCACTCTACAAACAGGCGATCCGGACGCGGCTGGAAAACCAGGCCAATCTGACGATTTTCCAGCAGGCCGTCGACGATCTGGTGGTCGAGCAGGATCAGGTGACCGGTGTTGTCACGCAACTGGGCGTACACTTTCGGGCGCGTTCAGTGGTGTTGACCGCCGGCACATTTTTGAGCGGCTTGATCCATGTCGGACTTGCCAATCATGAGGCCGGGCGCGCCGGCGATCCCTCGTCGCGTTCATTGGGGGCCAGACTCAAGGAACTCAAGCTGCCACAGGGTCGCCTGAAGACCGGAACGCCGCCGCGCCTGGACGGCAAAACCATCGACTTCTCGGTCCTGGCGACCCAGCCCGGGGACGACCCGGTACCGGTGTTCTCCTACCTTGGTACCCGGTCCATGCATCCGCGCCAGCTGCCGTGCTGGATTACCCACACGACTGGGCAGACGCATGACATCATCCGCGCCGGTCTTGATCGTTCACCGATGTTCACCGGTGTCATCGAAGGGGTCGGGCCGCGTTACTGTCCATCGATCGAGGACAAGATTCACCGTTTTGCCGACAAGTCGTCGCACCAGATCTTCCTTGAGCCGGAGGGGCTGGGTACCCACGAGATCTACCCCAACGGCATATCTACCAGCCTTCCCTTTGACATTCAACTGCGCCTGGTGCGCAGCATGCGTGGCCTCGAGCGAGCCAATATTGTTCGTCCCGGATATGCGATCGAATACGATTTTTATGATCCGCGAGCTTTGAAGTCATCGCTGGAAACCAAGGCGATCAGCAACCTGTTTTTCGCCGGCCAGATCAACGGCACCACCGGTTACGAAGAGGCCGCGGCCCAGGGTTTGCTGGCAGGGCTTAATGCCGCTCTCAAGACAAGCGGTCGCGACGCCTGGTGTCCGGCCCGTAGTGTTGCCTATCTGGGCGTATTGGTCGACGATCTGATCACCCGCGGTGTTTCCGAGCCGTACCGCATGTTTACCAGCCGCGCCGAATACCGGCTTTCATTGCGCGAAGACAACGCCGATGCGCGCCTGACGGAAAGCGGGCGCAAGCTGGGCTTGGTTGGTGATGTTCAGTGGGCGTTTTTCTGTCGCAAACAGGAGGCCTTGGCGCGCGAGAGCGAACGCCTCAAGGCTACGTGGGTGAACCCTCGCATACTCGATCAGCATGAAGCGATGAGGGTCCTGGGGTGCTGTATAGAGCGGGAGTACAACCTGCTCGAGCTCTTGCGGCGGCCCCAGGTGACCTATCAGGGCCTGATCAGCCTGGGCTTTGGATCAAGCCCCGACGGCATCGGTGCGGGTCAGATGGATGCTGACATTGCTGAGCAGGTGATTGGGCAAGTCGAAGTTCGCGCCAAATATCAGGGTTACATCGAGCGCCAGGCCGAAGAGATTGAACGTAGCGCGGCGCAGGAGCACACCCGCCTGCCCGATTGGCTGGACTATGCGCAGGTGCGGGGGCTCACCCGCGAAGCGCAGGCGAAGCTGACCGCACAGCGTCCCGAGACGCTCGGGCAGGCGTCGCGGATTCAGGGCATCACACCTGCGACGATCTCGATTTTGCTGGTGTATCTGAAAAAGGCGATTCAGGCCGACCAAGGTCTGGCCGCATGAGTCAACGTTCAACGGCAATGCTTGATGCCGGAATCGAGCAATTAGGCTTAAGCCTGCCCGACGCGGCGCGCGCCAAGCTTGTGCTGTATCTCGATCTGCTGGGCAAGTGGAACGCCACCTACAATCTTACGGCAATCCGGGATCGTGATCAGATGGTAAGCCATCACTTACTGGATTCACTTAGTGTGGCAAAGCATATCGTCACAGGCAGTATTCTCGATGTGGGTTCGGGAGGAGGGCTGCCGGGGATTCCGCTGGCACTGTGGGCCGAGGCTTGTCTACCGGACCTGCGCGTGACCGTACTCGATTCCAACCGCAAGAAATCCGCCTTTTTGCGGCAGGCGCAAATTGAACTGAAACTTGCCAATTTTGAAGTGTGCGGTGAGCGTGTTGAAAGCTGGCAACCGTCGCAGCGTTTCGATCAGATCATCAGCCGGGCTTTTTCCGATCTGGGAGAGTTTTTTCAGTTGACGCGCCATCTGGGTTGCCCATCTTCCGTAGCCCAGGCTGATGGTACGCGCTGGTTGGCGATGAAAGGTGTTCACCCGCACGAAGAACTGCAGCATTTGCCGGCGGACTGTCGGCTTGAACAAGTGCATCGGCTGCAGGTGCCGGGATTGCAAGCCGAGCGTCATCTGGTGGCATTGCGGGCAGCGCATGCTTGAAGTCAAGCGCCTGTGCGCTGTGCTTGTGGCCACGCTATCGGTCGGTTCCGGGGGGTTGGCGCAAGCTGAAACGCAACCCTTGCCGACCATAAAATCTCTTGATTTGCAGCGCTTTCTCGGTAAATGGCACGAAATAGCGCTGATCCCCAACCGTTTTCAGCGCAAGTGCGTGCGTGACACCGAAGCTGAGTATGCCGCCGGAGAAAGCGCGGAACTGGTGGTGCGTAACCGATGTGTCACCGCTGATGGAACGGTCGATGTTGCCATTGGCGTGGCGCGCCGTGTCGCGCCGGACGATTCGGCCCGACTCCAGGTACGTTTCGCGCCAGCCTCGCTTGCCTGGCTGCCCATGGTTTGGGGCGATTATTGGGTCATCGGACTGGCCGATGATTACCGCTATGCCGTTATCGGTGAACCCAGTCGCAGCTTTTTGTGGATTTTGGCGCGCGGCACTGCCTTGAGTAGCACGGACCAAAACGCGATCGATAGTTTGCTGCGCGCGGTCGGCTACGATCCGCAGCGGCTGGTCAAGACACCGCAGTCCGGCGGCGACCGATGAGCGAGCGCATATTCGCGGTTGCCAACCAGAAAGGCGGCGTTGGCAAGACCACCACCAGCGTCAATCTTGCGGCGGCGCTCGCTTTGTCGGGTCAGCGCACCCTGCTGGTCGATCTCGACCCCCAAGGCAACGCCACCATGGGCTGCGGCATCGACAAGCGCGCACTTGCGGTGAGCGTCTACCAGGTGCTGCTGGGCATGGCGACGATTCCCGAAGCGCGCAAGGTTTCGCCTGCGGTGGGCGGCGCGGCCGGGGGAGGCGGTGTACTGCACGTGTTGCCGGCCAATCGCGACTTGGCCGGTGCGGAGGTCGAGTTGGTGGATGTTCCGCAGCGCGAGAACCGGCTCAAGCTGGCGCTGGCAACGGTTGCGGGTGAATACGATTTCATCCTCATCGATTGCCCGCCCTCGCTCTCGATGCTGACCTTGAACGGGCTGTGTGCCGCGCATGGCGTGATCATCCCGATGCAATGCGAGTACTACGCGCTCGAGGGCTTGTCCGACCTGGTAAACACCATCAAGAAAGTGCATGCCAACTTGAATCGTGACCTCGCGATCATCGGTTTGTTGCGTGTGATGTACGACCCGCGCTCGACACTTACCGCGCAGGTCTCGGCGCAGCTGGAACAGCACTTCGGAGAAAAGGTCTTTCGCAGCATCATTCCGCGCAACGTGCGTCTGGCCGAGGCGCCGTCGTTCGGGCAACCCGGCGTGGTGTTCGACCGAGCCGCCAAGGGGGCGCAGGCCTACCTCGAGTTCGCACGCGAAATGATCGAACGACTCAAGAGAGTTTGAACCGTCGATCGCTTCCACAGACATGACGGCATAGCCGGCGGCATGTTTTTGTCATGGGTCACGCAGTTTTCAATAATCGAATGGTAGATCCACAATATGGCGACCAGGAATAAAGGTCTCGGACGCGGCCTGGATGCGCTGCTGGCGGGCGATCGCGCCGACAGCGCGGCCGATGTGATCACGAGCTTGCCGATTGCCGCGCTGCAAGCCGGCAAGTATCAGCCGCGCACACGCATGGATCCGGCTTCACTTGCGGAACTTGCCGACTCGATCCGCGCCCAAGGCGTGATTCAGCCGATTCTGGTGCGCAGGGTTTCAGTGGCAGCGAGCGGCGATCGTTATGAAATCATCGCGGGCGAGCGGCGCTATCGCGCCGCCCAGCAGGCGGGGTTGCGCGAGGTACCGGTCCTGGTGCGCGACGTGGCCGACAACGCGGCGCTGGCGATGGCATTGATCGAAAACATCCAGCGTGAAGACCTGAACCCGCTGGAGGAGGCGCAAGGCCTGGCGCGCCTGATCGAGGAATTCGGATTGACCCAGGAAGCGGCGGGTCAGGCGGTGGGCCGCTCGCGCAGCGCCGCGGCCAATTTGCTGCGACTGTTGCAACTTCCCAAACCGGTGCAGGACATGCTGTACGCCGGAACGCTCGACATGGGTCACGCGCGCGCGTTGTTGACCCTGGATGCGTCACGGCAGATCGAGCTCGCCACCATGATCGGCGCGCGCGGGTTATCGGTGCGTGAGGCCGAGGAGCTGGCTCGGCGCGCCGCAGCCGGATCCGCCGCGGGAAAAAATCGCAAGACCGCTGCGGCGAAGTCGCGTGATCTGAAGAGCTTTGAAGAATCGGTCGCCGAGCGCCTGGGCACGAAAGTCGAAATCCTGGCCGCCAAGAAAGGGGGGCGTCTGGTGATCCATTACGCCAGCAACGATCATTTGAGCGACCTGCTCGACAAAATCAAAAAATAAGCCCCGCGAGCCGGAGCTTCACAGGGCTTGGGTGACGAGCAGACGTCGCCAAGAGTCAAGGGCGAAAGCCGGGAAGCCCGGCCGCCGACCTGAGCGCTTTACTTCTTCATTTCGACCCAGGCTACGCAATAGCCAGTCGGGGCGATCTCGGTGTCACCCGGAAGAATCTTGCAGCCGCCCTTGTCCTTTGGGGTCTTGCCCGGCACCCATTGCATGCAGTTGTCGCAGCGCTTGGTGCCGCTCGGGGTGTCTTGGTACTTCAGTGAAGCACGCAGGGCATCGTTTTTCGCTGCCTGGCTATGGGTTGCAAAAAATACGAGCGGGGCGGCAACGGCGGCACCAGTGGCGGCTTTTAGCCATACACGACGGGAATTTTGCACAAAAATCTCCTTGTTGAATTGAAATCAAGTTTCTCGGTTTGCGGCGGTGCTCCGCAGGCCCTATCCACAAATGAACAAACAGTAGTAGTAACGGTAGTCCGGTCAGGCGCTGAAAAGTTCCTTCAGGCAACCCTGCAAGCGGACCTGCCGCGAGCTTAACGCGGACGAACCGCGTTTGGTTTACTGCCGGTACGTGGCATGGCCGGGCGACCCGGGATACCGGTACCCCGCGGGCCTGTTCCCGGTTTGCGACCGAAACCCGGACGCGGCTTGCCAGCATACGAAGTCTGCGGCCGCGCGGTCGGCTCCAAGCCTGGGACCACGTGCACCCGGATCGGTTGGGTGGTCAGGCGTTCGATCTGGCGCACCTGGCCATGATCACGCATCCCGGCCAGCGAGATCGCGATGCCACTGCGGCCGGCGCGGCCGGTGCGGCCAATGCGATGCACGTAATCTTCGGCGATGCGCGGCAGGTCGAAATTGATGACGTGGGTGATGGTTTGCACATCGATGCCGCGCGCGGCGACATCGGTGGCCACCAGAACCTTGACATTGCCGCGACGCATATTGCCCAGGGTGCGGTTGCGCTGCCCCTGGTTCATGTCGCCATGCAGGGCGGCGGCGGCGAAGCCCTGGCTCGACAGTGCCACGGCGACTTCGTCGGCGGCGCGCTTGGTCGAGGTGAACACGATGGCCTGATCCACGTCCACGCCGCGCAAGTAGTGGTCGACCAGTTTCATCTTGTGGCGCTGGTCGTCGGCGTAGTGCAGGCGCTGCTCGATGTTCTCGTGGCGGGTTTGCGCATTGCTGATCTCGACGCGAATCGCGTCGCGGGTCAGCTTCTTTGCCAGGGTTCCGACAGTGCCGTCCAGGGTGGCCGAAAAAAGCAGGGTCTGGCGGGTCGCCGGTGTAGCTGCCACCACCGTTTCGATATCTTCGATGAAACCCATGTCGAGCATGCGGTCGGCTTCGTCCAACACCAGCATTTCGAGGCGCGAAAAATCGATGCGGCCGGCACGCATATGATCAAGCAGGCGGCCCGGGGTTGCCACGATGATGTCCACATGGCCCTTGAGCAGACGATTCTGCACCGGGTAGGGCATGCCGCCCAGGATACTCACCACGCGCACGCGACGCATGAACTTGCCGTAGGTTTCGGCCGCCTTGGTGACTTGGAGGGCCAGTTCACGGGTAGGGGCCAGCACCAGCATGCGCGGCCCGAAGCCCGACGACTTCGAGGGCGTCGCGAGCATTTCAAGCGCTGGCAGCATGAAGGCGGCGGTTTTGCCGGTGCCGGTTTGGGCCGAAACCAGCAAATCCTTGTGGGCAAGGGCAGCAGGAATGGCGGCGGTTTGCACCGGCGTAGGCTCAGTGTAACCGGCAGAGACTACGGCTTTGACGATAGCGGGGTTGAGCCCCAATGTTTCGAAAGACATGATTTCCTTCAAGGACAGCCGAAGGGATTCGAATCCCGGTGGATTGTCCGAATAACAAGCGCGTCACAGCGTTCATGCTGTGATTCATGGAATCACCGGCGCCAACCGGGGACACGCGTTATTCCGGGAAGGGAACGACGGGGAAAGGTCAGGGACGATGGACGGAGACAATGTGAACCAACGCTTTTGATGCTTAGCGCCCAGCTCGACGTCATCAGACAGAGAGTATAGCACTATTTGCTGCGGCGCGACAAAACTGTGTGTGTGCAAGCATGCGCCGGTGGCACCTGGTTGTGCGCCACAGCAGCCGCCTTTTAGATTTTGAAGCTTTCCAGCGTTTCCGGCGCGAACAGTTCTTCGGGTGCGACCAGGCGCTTGGACAGGCCTTGTTCATGGTGGTAGCGCAGAAAGGTTTTGAGCGTCGCCACGTTGGGTTTGAGCCCATAGGGCCAGTAGTCGTCACCCATTTCGCGGACTGCCTCTTCGACGTGGGCATTGAGCCACGGCAGCATGCCCTTGAGCGCGGCCGTTTCGCGCAAGGAAGCATAGGTGAGGCGCTGTGCTTCGACAAAGGCCTTCATCAGTGATTGCGCGATCCAACGGTTGGCTTCGTATACCTCACGCCGGATTGCCACGGTGTGCATGATCGGGAAGTGCCGGGTTTCACGGTAGTAGGCGCGCTCGACGTCGACGTAGTTCTCGAACAGGCGCACCACACGGCCGTCGCCCTTTTGAAAGCTGGACGGCATGCGTGCCGTGTACAGGGCATCGATTTCTCCTGAATGCAGCATCTGCGACAGCGTCTGTGTCGGGCCGATAGGTTGCACCCGGATGTTGGGCGGCAGGTCGAGCTTGAGCTTTTCGTCGCGGTTTGGTTCCTCCTCGCCGCCTGTCATGTAAGTGACACTGTCGACCGGAACGCCGTAGTGGTCCGACAGAATGCCGCGAATCCACACCGGCGCGGTCATCTGATACTCCGGAACACCGACACGCTTGCCGATCAGGTCACGCGGTTCGCGGATGCCGGCGCCGGCATGCACATAAATGCACGAGTGCCGGAAGAAGCGCGAGGGAAACACCGGAATGGCGACAAACGGGCGTTCAGCACGTTGCAGCGACACCGTGTAGGACGATAGCGACATCTCCGCCAAGTCGAATTCGCGGTAACGCAACATGCGAAAAAATGTCTCTTCGACCGGCATGTTGAGATAGGTCAGGTCGATACCGTCGGCTGTCACGCTGCCATCCATCAAGGCGCGTGTGCGGTCGTAGTCCCAGCAACCGAAGGAAAGTCTCAAATTGGACACGCGGGCATCCTTAAGCCCGCTGTGTGCGGGCCGCTGTTGGGGTGTCGATTCATTCAGCCTTCAGGCCGGCGGTGCGGATGGCGCGCGCGTCGCGCTCGGCTTCCTGTTCAAGCACGCGCGCATACTCGGCAGGGCCGCCGCCGATCGGCTCGATGCCTGCGGTGTTGAAGGTCTGGATCGTATCCGCCTCCTTCACCAGCTTTGCCACTTCGTCGCTGATCTTCGATATCACGGCCGCAGGGGTCCTGGCGGGTGCGAAAATTCCGATGTTGGGTGCGAAGTCGAAACCCGGAATCAACTCGCCCAAGGCAGTCACGTTGGGCGCAAACACCGAACGCTTCGCGGTGTTGACCACCAGCAGCTTGACTTGCCCGCCTTTCACAAAGCCGGTGAGTGATGGAAACGCCGAGAACACCATCGCCACCTGGTTACCCACCAGTGCCGGTACCGACTGCCCGGTGCCTTTGTAGGGAATGTGGCGTATGTCCAGGCCCAGAGCGGCCTTCATCGCCTCGGCGCACAGATGGTGCGTGCTGCCCACACCGGACGAGCCATAGGCGAACTCACCCGGTTTTGACTTGATCAGTGCAACCAGTTCCTGAAAGGTGTTGGCCGGCACCGAAGGATGCACCGCCAGGAACAAGGGCGCGGTGGCGATCAGGGAGACGGGCAGAAAGTCCCTTTTCGGGTCGTAAGCGATATTCTTGTAGATGAGCGGATTGATGGTCATCATCGAGTCGTCGGTCACCAGCAGGGTGTGACCGTCCGGTGCGCTCGAGATCAGGGCCTGCGCCGCCACCACGCCGTTGGCTCCCGGACGGTTTTCCACCACCACCGATTGCCCGATGCGCTCGGAGAGCTTGCGCGCCACCACCCGCGCGACTGTATCGGGCAGGCCGCCGGGTGAATAGGGCACGATGAACTTGATCTGCTGCGAAGGGTAGGCCTGTGCAGACACGGGACGGGCCAGGCCTTGTGTCAGGGCGAGTGCTGGTATGGATGCCAGCATGTGGCGGCGGTGCATGGGGTCTCCTTTTTTGGCTACGTCCACTGCCGGCACATTTGGCCGGTCGCGAGCGCGCCAACTGTTCTGCGGCAACGTTGCCGACTACCGGAATGATGGCCGATTACCGTGTTCACGGCGATCGACCTGATGTTTGCGCGATCATGCTTGTCAGGCTCGCATACCAGGGATGCGCGCCATCGTTCAGGTCGGTGTGGCTTTGAAAATGATCGCGCCCCTCCATCTCGTGCCTTGCAACATGTCCACCCTGAAGCTCCAGCATGGCACACATGCGGCGGTTCGATTTGATCACGCGCGCGCTGTCCTGCCCGCCATGGGTCAGGACGAAAGGCAGGCGGTTGCCCGCGGTCCAGTACAGCGGGCTCAAGACCGTGTCCTGCAAGGGGTCACAGTCTCGCAGGACGGTGGTGTAAACCCTCTCCTCAAGGCTGCCTGGAGACGGGCTGGGATCATGCAGATCCATGATGCCGCTGATCGGCAGGCAACCGCGGATCATGTCGTCCCGCAATCCGGCGCGAGCACGCTCGGCGCTGCACAGTGCTGTCAACGCCGCCAAGTGTCCGCCCGCTGAATGGCCGGCCAGATAAACCTTGTTGACCGCCCCGCCCCACTGCGGCAGACGTTGTTGCAGATCAAGCAATAGCAGGCGCGCGTCCTCGACCGCCGATGGCAGGGCAAACGCCGGGGCCAGCCTGTAAGACGGTGCGACCAGCACCAGCCCGAGGGCAACCACATGTGGCGCCATAAACGTGGTGTAGTCGCGGTAGCCGTTGGTCCAGCCACCACCATGCCAGAACACCAGCACCGGGGCGTCGACCGCCCCGCGCGGAGCGAACACGTTGTAGCGTTGCAGGCGCTCCGGCCCGAAGGAAATATCGCGCGCCACCGCGACGCTGTCGGGCAAGGGCGATTGCGCCCAGCCCATCACGGCGCGGGCATACTCTTCAGCGGCCGCGAACGGCATCGGCGGCTGATGATCGGGATCATGACGATCCCGATTCATTTCGGGCGTGGCCACGCGCGAACTCAATCCGCCTGGATGCCTGCTTCCTTGATGACCTTGCCGTAACGGGTGTGATGGTCGAGGTTGATGCGCGCCAGTGCGGCCGGGTCGCCGCCAGCCGGAACCAGCGCCAAGGTCGTCATGCGGGCAACCACGTCAGGCATTTTCAGGATTTCGTTCACATGTGAATTGATCGTCCTGACCACATCCGCCGGCAATCCCTTGGGGCCCATGAAACCTTGCCATGCCCCTACATCAACATCCTTGAAGCCGGCTTCATTGAGTGTTGGAACATTGGGTGCCAGCGGCGAGCGCTTGGCATCCGCTACCGCCAGATTGATGAGTTTGCCGGTCGCGATGTGCTGAGCCACCGGCCCCAGAGTGGTGTACATCATCGGGATATGCCCGGCTACCAGGTCGACAATCGCCGGGCCGCTGCCGCGATACGCGATCTGCGCAACGTTGATCCCGGCGGACTTGTTGAACATCGCGCCCAGGATGTGCATCGGCGAACCGCTGCCCGGGCTCGCATAGTTGGCGATGCGCCCGGCTTTCGCCGCCGCAACCAGTTCACCGACGGTCTTGACGCCGGCGGTGGTGTTGGCCACCACAAACAGCGATTGCGTACCTGCCAGAATGATCGGCGTGAAGTCGGTCAACGGGTCATAGGTGGCACCGGTGCCGGGCTTGAGTACCAGAGGCGCGGTGGCGAAAGTATTGGGTGTGAACAGCAGCGTGTAGCCGTCAGGGACAGCCTTGGAGACGAATGAATTGCCGATCGTGCCGCTGGCCCCGGTCTTGTTTTCCACCACTACCGCCTGGCCGGTGCGGGCCGACAATTTCTCGGCGAAGACCCGGGCCAGTGCGTCGGTATCACCGCCGGGCGGGAATGAGACGATCACGTTGATTTGCTTGCTGGGAAAGGCTTGCGCCAAGGCGAGCGAGGAGGTACAGCCAAGTGCCATGGCTGCAATTGCCGGTAACAGCAAATTGCGTGAAAACGTCATGTTGTGAGCTCCAAGGGAATAAAGGTAAATCCTGACAGGTGCAAGCTTACCCAACTATTCGGGTTATCCAGACTGCAGCGCAACCTGCGCTGCCGTGGCCGGACGTGCCTTACGCCGCGGCAACCGCTGAAGCGATATCGCTTGCGCCTTGAATGTTGCGCCAGTCAATGGTCTTGGGCAACACGGCCTGGAACGAACAGGTGTCTTTGGACGCACGTGCCGCGCCGGTGCCGATGGCGGGTTTGCCGTCGCGAAACGCGTCCGCCGCCGCCACCATCCGCTTGCGGAACTCGACCACCGCCTGATCACTGCCGCCCAGGCGTTCGAGCGAGCGGTCGGCGATCGGGCCCATGGTCAGCCACATGGCGATGTCCTGGTTCGGAAAACCCTTGATGCCGGTGAAATTGCCGGCTTTCATCGCTTGGCGGTCCTGGCCAAAACGGTTATCCATGTTGCGCTTGAGCCCGTAGTACTGGTCGAGATCCGGCCCGATCTGCAAGCCCAGAAACTTGCGCCATTCCTCGGTGGCAGGCGTGGTGGCCGGGTCGCCCCATGCCAGAAAGTAAAACGCGGTATGCGTATCGTCGATCGGCACGTTCACATTGGCCACGTTGTAAAGGTTGTTGGGTGGCACCAGCACCGAGAACGGCGCGACAAACACGGTGGTGCGCACGTACTCATGGGTTGCCGCATTGGCGATCGGGCGCCTGAGCGCGGCATAGCGAAACCCGTAGTCGGTGTGCTGTACCTGCAGGCGGGGTGACTTGTCGGTGGATGGGCGCAGCCAGTTCTTGTCGGTGGCTTCGCCTGCCTTGACGCGGGCCGGCACGAAGTCGGAGGAATGCAGGCTCGAACTGTGGGCCGAGTCGATCGCGCCTTCGAGGATCTGCGCCCAATTGCAGGGGATCACCGCCTTGGCGATCGAAATGCGCACATCGGCCGAGGGCGCGAACGGCGGCGGCTCGAACGCGGGCATGCTCTCGCGCGGCCCCATGTAGGACCACACCCAGCCACCCCACTCCTGTACCGGGTAGGCGCGATGCTTGACCTTCTGCTTAAGTGCGCTGCTGGCCGGCTCTGACGACATTTCCAGCACGTTGCCTGCAACATCCATCTTCCAGCCGTGATAAAGGCAACGCAGGCCGGACTCCTCGTTGCGTCCGAGTACCAGGGAGACGCGGCGGTGCGGGCAGTATTCGTCCATCACCCCGACGCGGCCGTCGCTGTCGCGGAACACCACCAGGTCCTCCCCCAGGATGCGCGCCTTGACCGGCGTGCCGTCCGGCTCAGAAACTTCCTCGACCAGCGCCACCGGAATCCAGTGCCGGCGCATCAATTGGCCCATCGGCGCATCGCCCTCGACACGGCACAGCAGGTCGTTTTCTTCCTTTGTGAGCATGATGTCCTCGTCGTTCGGGCGTTGGACTCGCGGCAATCGCTTGCCAGAAGCTTAGTTGTCTAAGTAATATGCCGCCGGAGTCTAAAATGCCGCAACCGGTGTGTCAACGCATTCGCGCTGGCAGCGGGATTTAGAAAGGTAAAGTGTGCATGACGGGAGAATCGGCGCGAGAGTGGTTGACGTTGGTGGTGGAGCGCCGCGTACCGGTCGCCCGCGACATCGTCGAATTCACGCTGGCGCGCGCGGACGCGGGTGAACTGCCGTCCTTCGAACCTGGCGCCCATGTGCTGGTGCGCACTCCGGCAGGTTCGACACGCAAGTATTCGCTGATCAACCCGCCCCACGAGCGCCGGCATTATGTGATCGCGGTGCGCCGCGATGCCAATGGGCGCGGTGGTTCGGTCAGCATGGCCGATGGGCTGCCAAGCGGCGCGATGATCGAAACAAGCGTGCCGGAGAATGCTTTTCCGCTTGAACGCAACGCCGGGCGCTACCTGTTCATCGCCGGCGGCATCGGCATCACCCCGATTCTCGGAATGATTCGCCATTTGCAGGCGCTCGCCGCAGAGGGCGCGAGTGCGCCGTCTTTCGAGCTGATTTATCTGACGCGTAGTACTGCCGACACCGCGTATCTTGAAGAGCTCACCAGTCAACCCCTCGGCGCACATGCAAGCCTGCACCACGACCACGGCAACCCTGGTCAGGCCTTTGACCTTTGGCCGGTGCTCGAACGTCCTGAAGCCGGTACCCACATCTTCTGCTGCGGACCGCGCGGCCTGATGGACGCCGTGCGCGACATGACCGGGCACTGGCCCCAAACCGCCATTCATTTCGAAAGCTTCGGCGTCGGCGATGCCGCGATGTTTGAAGCCAACCAGCCCTTCACAATGCGCCTCAAGCGCTCAGGGGTCATTATCCAAGTGGATGTCGATCAGACGGCGCTCGAAGCACTGCAGGCGCATGGCTGCCGTGTCATGAGTTCGTGCGAAGCCGGGTCTTGTGGGACCTGCCGCACGACTTACTTTTCCGGCGATGTCGAACATCGCGATCTGGTGCTGGGCGAGGGTGAGAAGGCGGACCAGATCATGGTGTGCGTGTCTCGCGCGCGCGGCGGGGTTCTGGAGCTGGATCTGTGAGCGATGCAGAAAAGCCGGTTTTGCGGATCGGCGCTGTCGGCCTGGGCCGCGCCTTCACCCTGATGCTGCCCACCTTTCGCGCCGACCCGCGCGTCAGGCTGGTGGCCGGCACCGATCCGCGTCCGGAAGCAGGCGCTGCGCTTGCCGCCGAGTTCGGCGCGCGCATCCATGCCGATGTCGAATCGCTGTGCGCCGACGCGAATGTCGACATGGTCTACATTGCCACGCCGCACCAGTATCACTCCCTGCATGTACGCATTGCCGCCGCCCACGGCAAGCATGTGCTGGTGGAAAAGCCCATGGCGATCTCGCTCGATGAGTGTGGTGCCATGATCGAAGCAACAGCAGCGGCCGGCGTGCACCTGATCGTCGGACACAGCCACAGTTTCGACCTGCCTTACCTGCGCGCCCGCGCCATCATCGAAAGCGGGCAGTTGGGCGCAGTGCGCATGATCAACGCGCAGTACTACACCGACTTTCTGTATCGGCCGCGGCGGCCCGAGGAGCTTGATACCGCGCAGGGCGGTGGCGTGATCTTCAGCCAGGGAGCGCATCAGATTGATGTGGTGCGCCTGCTGGCGGGCGGCAAGGCCCAAACGGTGCGCGCACATACCGGGGCGTGGGACCCGGCGCGCCCGACCGAGGGCGCATTGGCCGCGTTGATCGGGTTTGAAGGCGGCGCTTTCGCATCCGTGGTGTACAGCGGCTACGGCCACTTCGATGGCGACGAGATGTGCGGGTGGATTGGTGAATCGGGTCTGGCGAAGGATCCTGCGGCCTATGTGAGCGGGCGGGCGAAACTGGCCGGCGTGACTGACGCGGCGGTCGAAGTTGCGATGAAGGCGGCACGCAACTTTGGCGGCAGCGCCTACCTGCCGCCGGCCGGCGACGCGCTGCGGCAGCATCAGCATTTCGGTCACGTGCTGGTGTCGTGCGAGCTTGGCGACATCAAACCCGGCCCAGGCTCCGTCACCATATACGGGGATGCGGACCGCACAGTCGAGGAGCTGGCTGTATCAGCCGTACCGCGGGTCGAGGTGATCGACGAAGCCTATGCAGCGGTAGTCGATGGCGTGCCGCCCTTGCACGACGGTACATGGTCGCTGGCGACGCTGGAAGTTTGCCTGGCAATCCTCGAATCTGCACGCAGCGGGCGCGAAGTTGTCTTGCGCCACCAGCTTGCGCCGCGCGCGGTGCGCTTGTCATGACGCGCGCCGCGATTGCGCCAGCGGAGGCGATACTGCGCCACTGGCGCGAGGCGGTGCCGGACGACCGCCTGGCCCATCTGGTCAAGGACGCCACCCGCGCCTACGCGCGCGCGCTGCAATTGCGCCTGTTGGAGCATTCGGTCTCGTTCGGACACTGGTCGTTTCTGCGCATACTGTGGGTGCGCGACGGCCTGACGCAGCGCGAACTGAGTATCGAGGCCGGTGTGATGGAGCCGACCACGCATGCGGCGGTCAACGCGATGGAAAAGCTGGGCTATGTCTTGCGCAGGCGTGCGCAGGATGACCGGCGCAACACGCATGTTCACTTGACCGCGGCCGGCAAACGGCTCAAGGCGAAGCTGGTACCGCTGGCGCTCGAAGTCAACGAGGTGGCGGTCAAGGGAATGGCAGTCGAGGATATTGCGGCGGTACGCCGCACGCTGCTGGCGGTGATCGAAAATCTGGCTGCTGACGAAGGCGCGAACGCACGCAAACTGCCGTCGACACGTCAGTGGGGTCAGCGTCGGCCGCAGGTTGGCGCTGTGCGCGGGCGCGTGGTAAGTTCCGCCACTTCATGAAAATCTTGAAGAAAGCCTTTCAAACATGAGCGAATGGACCCAGGTGGCGAATGCGGCCGACGTGCCGGCTGACGGTACCCTTGCCGTGGTACTTGGCGGTGACCCGGTTTGCCTTTACAACCTCGACGGCGAGATTTTCGCGACCCACGATATTTGCACCCATGGCAATGCCAACCTGTCCGAGGGTTTCGTGGTCGATGGTCATATCGAGTGTCCGTTCCATCAGGGCATGTTCGACATCCGTACCGGTGCCGCCTCGGCCGCACCCTGCACGGTGGCAATCCGCACCTATCCGGTGAAGCTGGAAAACGGGGCGGTCTGGCTGAAAAAGGAATAGCGCCCGTGTCATACATCGGCCTGTCGCCCGGGGTCCGGCGTGAAGTCATCGCCACCAAGCACTGGTTCCAGGCGGTCGACAATTTCACCCGGGTATTCGCCATCCGGCCCGGCGAGAAGGTGTTGATCCTGGCCGACCCTTTACTCGATGCGCGCGTGATCGATGCGGTGATTGGGTTGGCGGCTGCGCGTGGTGCGCAGGTGCGGGTGTACATGGAGCCGTCAACCCGCGTCACGGCCATGCCGGAGGCGGCCAAGCCGCTGCTGGAAGCGGCCGATTTTGTGGTGTCCACCTGGTTTTGCTCGATCATCGATCCGTTTTGCATCGCCAAGCGAAAAAGCGGCCAACGCTGGGTCAAGATCACCTACTTCCGCAATCTGGATTTGCTGGAAACGCCGCAGGGGCGCTTTCCGGTTGAACTGGTGGGCGAGATCATTCGCGCCACCGCACGTGCCTTGCCCGATGCGCCGTTCACGATGCAATGGAGTGATGTACGCGGCAGTGATTTCGCCATCGACTTTACGCGCGAGATGCGCAACAACTTGCTGGCAGGCAACCGCTGGCGTGGCCGAATGCTGGCGGACGAGCCCGGCTGTTACGTGCATTACCTGCCAACCCACGGTCCGAATCTGTGGGATCGCACCGCGCACCTGAACGACAACGAAGCGCCGGTGGGAATGCGCGGCACCATTTATCCAACCTGGGCTGTCGGCTTCGAAAAGCCATGGGCCGAGCGCATCGGTTGCCGGTTCGAGGGCGACGCCATTGTGGAAGTCACGGGCGAAAGCGAGACCGCGACCATTCTGCGCAATATGCTTGTAGGTGGACGCCTGATCGAGCTCGGTTGCGGCTTCAATCCGAAGGCGCCGCGCCACACGATCTATCCGGCGGGCTCGAACAACTGCGGCGCACTGCACTTCGGCATCGATTTGGCCAAGCCCGACCACTACATTCGCCGCGTAATGCCGGACTGGGAGGAGCCGCCGGTGCACATGGACCTGATCACCCTCGATTCCACCATCGAAGTGTGCGCGACCGATTCCACAACCCGCTTTCTCGATGCCGGATTCCTGGTCGCCCTGCGTGACCCGGCGGTAGTCGCGGCCGCGGGTGTTTATGGTGACCCGATTGCATTGCTGGAGACTGAAACATGAACACGCATCGCAGAAAATCCCTGAAGGCGGCGGCCGGCCTTGCCATCGCTGGCCTGGCACCACTGACCGCCCGCGCCCAGGGCGCGTGGCCCAATCGCCCTCTGAAGATGATCGTGCCGTTTCCGGCCGGCGGCACCGCCGATGTGCTGGGGCGCCTCATGGCGCAGCGCCTGTCAGACGCGATCGGGCAGTCGATCGTGATCGACAACAAACCCGGTGCCGCCGGCAATATCGGCAGCGAGGCCGCGGCCAAGTCGCCGGCGGATGGCTACAACCTTTTCTACGCGCCGATCGGCACGCATGGCGGCATCAACCTGGCCCTCTATCCCAAGCTGGCCTATGACCCGGTGAAGGATTTTGCACCGATCGCGTTGGCGCATACCCTGCCCAACGTACTGGTCGTCAACAACGATCTGCCGGTCAAGTCGGTGGCCGAACTGGTGACCTGGCTCAAGGCCAACCCGGGCAAGGCGAATTTCGCTTCCAGCGGCAACGGCGGCATTTCGCATCTGGGCGGCGAACTGTTCAAGACCATGACCGGCGTATCGATGACGCACGTGCCCTACAAGGGCGGTGCCGCCGCCCTGACCGACCTGATTGGCGGCCGCGTGCAACTGATGTTCGAGACCGCGCCCAATGCGCTCACCCACTACCGCGCCGGCCGCGTGCGCGCGCTTGCCGTGTCGTCGGCAAAGCGCTCGGCCTCCGCGCCCGAATTGCCGACCATCGGCGATAGCGTCGCCGGCTACGAGGTCACCACCTGGACCGCGCTCTACGCGCCGGCCGGGACGCCGCGCGAAGTGGTGCTGCGCCTGGCCGCCGAGATGGCGAAACTGGCAAAGAACAAGGAGTACGACGAGCGCCTGGCGCAGATCGGCTCCGACGCGCCGGAATCCTCGCCCGAGCACCTGGCGGCTTTCATGCAGAGCGAGATTGCCAAATGGGGCAAGCTGGTCAAGGATACCGGCGCCAAGATCGACTGACCGCACCCCCCTTACAAAAGAGAAGCGAGAGCGACATGATGCGAAGTGAATTGGGTTACAGCACGCGGGAAAACATCTACGTGCAGGGCCGCGACCTGTGCGGGGAAATTCTTGGGCATATTGATCTCGGGGCTATGGCCTTCCTGCAACTCACCGGGCGCATGCCCAATGCGAACGAAGCGAAGATGTTCAATGCATTGGCCATCACCTTGGTCGAGCACGGCATCACGCCCTCCGCAATCGCCGCACGCATGTCATATGTCGGCGCGCCGGAGGCCCTGCAAAGCGCGGTGGCCGCCGGACTGTGCGGACTGGGCACCGTGTTTGCCGGCACCTCCGAAGGTGCGGCAAGAATTCTCAAGCAGGCGCTCGCCGATCCTGCGGACACCCGCTCGCTTGACCAGCGTGCCGAAGCCATCGTCGCACGCTCGGTGGCCGAGGGTTGGCAAATCCCCGGTGTCGGACATCCGATCCATCGCCCGGTCGATCCGCGCACTGTTCGGCTTTTCGCGATCGCCGAGGAAACTGGTTTCAAGGGCCGCTATGTGGAAATGATGCTGGCGATTCATCGCGCGGTGGAAAAGCACAAAGGCAGGCCCATCACGCTCAACGCCACCGGCGCGATGGGCGCCCTGTGTTGCGAACTGGGTCTGCCGGTCGAGGCCTGCCGCGGGATCGCGGTGATGGCACGCGCCATCGGTCTGGTTGGGCATATCCTCGAAGAGATTCGCAGTCCGATGTCGATCGAGCTGTGGCAGAAGGTCGAACATGACGTTTCAGTGCCTCCAGAGCAGCGCGGCAAGGCCGCCTGAACCGCAAACCGCTTCCAATTCAATTCAAGGCTTACTTGGGATACCTCACACCATGAAACTCTGCAGATTCAACGATAACCGCCTGGGTCTGGTCGCAGGCGACAGTGTGCAGGACGTCACCGCGGCTCTCGACGTGATTCCACCGATGCGTTATCCGGCGCCGTTGGGGGATCAGTTCATCGCCAATTTCGCCGCCGTCTGCGAGCGGGTCGCGGCGCTCCAGGGCGCCGCCCCGCGTCTGGCTTTGAAGGAAGTGAAACTGCTTTCGCCGGTGGCCAATCCGACCAAGATCGTCAACGCGCCGATCAACTACGTCAAGCACATCACCGAATCGAACAACGACCCCGGCATCAAGCACGGCCGCGCCAACATCACCCACATTTCCGACTGGGGGCTTTTCCTCAAGGCCACCAGCAGCCTGGTCGGCTTCGGCAGCGAAGTCCGGCTGCTCTACCCGGACCGGCGCAATGACCATGAGCTGGAACTGGCGGTGGTGATCGGCAAGCAGGGCGGGAACATCAGCGAAGCCGACGCGCGCAAGCACGTGGTCGGCTATTCGCTGGGGCTGGACATGACCACGCGCGGCAAGGAGCTGTTGTCGTGGCGCAAGTCGGCCGACACCTATGCGGTGCTCGGCCCCTGGCTCACCACCGCCGATGAGGTGCCCGACCCGAACGCGCTCGATCTGGTGCTCAAGGTCAACGGCGAAGTGCGACAGCAGGCCAATACCCGCGATCTGGTCTACAACGTCGACAAGCTGATTTCCTGGGCCAGCGAAAAGTACACGCTGTATCCGGGCGACATCATCCTGACCGGCACGCCGGAAGGGGTCGGTCCGGTGCTGCCGGGTGACGTCATGCATTGCTACATCCAGAGCGTGGCCGAAGGCGAGATGCGGGTCGCCGCACAGTACGGCTGAACGAGGCGCGAATTGCGGCGATGGCCCGAACCGGGCTCGCGCCGCGACTGTGGCGTGTGCAGCTTACAGCCGGATTCGCGCCGCCAATTCCTTGAGCACGTCGAGCCCCGGATCCTTGCGCGGCCACGTCAGCAGCACCCCATCATCGGCATGGCGCGGCAGCACATGCAGGTGCAGATGCGGCACAGTCTGCCAGCCGGCCGCCTTGTTGGCCTGCAGGATGGTCATGCCCGCCGGCGCGAACGCGGCTTGCACCGCGCGCGCGATGCGATGCGCCGCCGCCATCATCGCGACGGCTGTGGCCTCGTCGGCATCGACCAAGGTCTCGAACGGTTCGATCGAAGCCACGATGACGTGGCCGGGATTGACCTGGCCGGCATCCATGAAGGCGAATACGCGCTGGTCTTCATAGACCTTCACGCACGGCAGCTCGCCGCGGTAGAGCCGGGTGAAGATGGTATCGGGCATGTATAGCTCCTGCGATCGGGTTCAATCGATCCGGATGGTAAGGCTTTGCGGGCCGACCGCGTGGCGCACGACAAAGTGCGTACGCCAGAATCGCCGCTATTTCGTTGAACGAAGCGAGTGAAGCCGTTAAAGGGTACGACTCCGTGTGTGGGTTGTTGCACTTCCCGCATGCCCGTGCTGGCCAGCATCGAGTCTGCCGAAGCGTCACCGTCGCCAGCACCAATGCGAGCTTTGGAGGTGCCCGCCTTCAGACGCGCGGATCGAGCGAAGGCAGGCCGAATCGGATCCGGCCGGCGTTGACCGCCTGGATGTCCCATGCCATCGTGATCTGCAAGACCGCCGTGTGAATGTCGCGCCAGGCGCGCAGGAACACGCTGTCGGGATCGAGGCCACGCGCACCGATCAGCGGATGCAGGCGTTCGACCGCGCGCAGGCATAGCTGGCCGGCGAACGCGTTGTTCAGGCGCCAGCGGGCACGCGTGTCGATGTCGGGCACAGTGCCGTCGCTGACGATGTCGAACGCATCGTCGCAGTCCTTGATCAGGAGCGCCCATGCGGCCGCGATCTCCGCACCGGCTTCGGCGATGCGCACCTGTGTTGTCGGCAGCTCGCACATCGGCACGCCCGCGACGTTTTTACGCGTGCGCAGTTCGTCTTCCATGGCCTCGAGCGCACCGCGTGCGAGGCCCAGGGCGACCCCGGCGAAGACTTTGGTGCCCAGCGTCAGCGGTGGAATCCGGTAGAGCGCCGAGGGGTTGAGCGCACTGCCCGGCGTGACCCCGCCAAGAATCAGGGTGCTCGGCAAGGTGCGATGTTCGGGAATGAAACACTCCTGCAGGCGGATCGACTTGCTGCCGGTGCCGGCGAGCCCGGCCACGTTCCAGTCGTCGACGACTTCGTAGTCCGACCTGGGCACCAGCGCGAACCGATGCTGTGGCGGCCCGCCGTCCTGCGGGACGAACACCTGCATGTTGTTCCAGTCGGCGAAATCCACGCCGCTGGCGAAACTCCACAAGCCGTCGGCGACGATCCCTCCGTCGACCTTGCGGACCTTGCCCCCCTTGGCGGGAAACGACGAGGCGATGAGGGCCTTGCCGCTGTCGCTCCACACCTCTTCCTGCGTTTGCGGGTAGTGAGTGCCGAGGATCAGGTTCTGGATGGCGAGGTTGGTGAAGATCCAGCAGCTCGAGCCGCAGCCGCGCCCCAGTTCGGCCGCCAGATCGATCATGACCGACAGGTTCATCTCGCTCCCGCCAAAGCGCCTGGGCTGGTGGATGCGATAAAAGCCCGCCGCGACGAACGCTTCGTGCGTCGCATCGGCGATTCGACGATCTTTCTCGGTCTGGACTGCCCGCTCACTGAGCGCGGGAACCATCGTTCGGGCTTTCTCGATCAACGCCCTGCGCGCCGCAGCGTGTGCTTCATCTGCTCCTGTTTGTCTCATTTCGTGTTTCCGATTTGGTGAAAGACCTGGATTGGCGGATAACCACGGCCGCGACATCGGACCATGTTCCTGTCATCGACGAAAGATAGGAAATGCAACTGGGTTTCAGGGAGTATGGCTGACGCCCGGAGCGGCAGTCAATCGTCGAGATCGGACGGGCATGCGTCGCGATTTGCAGAAAGGCCCGCCGAATAGCTCCGAAGCACGTGCCACCCGATTACCTGCAAGTCGATGTGCTGATCGAACTTGATCTGCGGTTCGGGCAGGGCGGGGACTTCGCATTGCGGATCGCTCCGCGTCTGTTGGGCTCATGGCGTGAAGCTTTGGAAGAAACAACAAACTCTCCGAGCGCAGTTGCGGCCTGCACGGCGGCTCCGGCTTCCTGCTCCCGTGAAGGTCGTGGCGCTTACTCGACACCGATGGTGAGGCTTTGCGTCTCGCCCGCCCGCCGCAGCATGAAGCCGGCCACCGACTCCACGCTCACGGTATCGATGCGGCCGGCGAAGCGGCGCTCGGGCGGATGATCATCGAAGGCGATGTTGGCGCGCGCGACACGGGCGCCCAGGCGCTCCAGCGTGCCGATCGCAAGCGTGGTCGATGCGAAGCCGGCATCCCTGAGCCAAGCCTGCGCGCTTTCGCGCGAGTTGACACTTCCAGCAGGTGCCAGCGCCAAAGCCAGGGTTTCGAGTACCCACTGGTTACTGTTCTGATAGCGCGTCGAGAACGGATGGGCGACGATGTTGTATTGCGGTGCATGCAGTTTGAGTACGCTGCCTGCTTGCAGCAATGCGGCCAGGCGTTGTTGCAACTCGCGTGGCGGAATCAGCACCAGGGCTTCATGCGCATGCAGATCATCCAGGAAGAAATTGCCAAGGCCTTCGTCGTACAGGTCGGACTCTGCGGTGCCGCAGGCATTGAGTTCGTGCACCACGAACCAGCGCCCGGCCGGATGATCGCGCCAGGCGATCGCCAGATGCGAGTAGCGCAGGCCGTAGCGCGACAGGTCCTTGCCTACGCGTGCGACCAGCGCCGTCTGTGCGGCGCTGGCATCGAGGGCGTTGCGGGTCTTCAGCGCCAGGTCGAGGCCCTTGCGGACGGCCTCGGGTTGAGGCGGCGCATCGCTGCAGGACCGCCCGGCATGCGCATGGCACGCGAAGAGAAGCAGGAATGGAAACACCAGGCGCGCAAGCATCATTGCCTCGCGCGCGTGCGGGCCGAGCCCAGCAAGGCGTGGCCGATCTGGTTGGGAATGAAGGCAATCGCCCTGCCTGAAGCCAGCAGCAGGTGGCCAGTGGCCTCAGCCACCACTGTGACGACAGTGCCGATACCGACCGAAGCCGCGCCTGCGGCCGATGCCGGCAGAGTCACCGAGGCCTGCGCTGCGCCGGAAGCGTCGCGCAGGAGGATCGTGGTTGAATTGCCGACCGTTTCCACCGAGGTGACCAGCAAGCGACCGGAACCGTTGATCAGCGTTTCCGCGCCGTAAGCGACGCTGGCGGCCGAGAGTATCGATACGGCGGATGCACCGGCGGACGCTTCAGAAGCACCGGCAGCACTCGCCACGCCCGGCTGGGCCAACGCGCTGATGATGGTGAGAAGGGCAAAGAGGCGTTTCGGCATGATTGTTCCTTTGGGTTGTGAAGGTGATCCACAGTAGCCAACCGGCCTGACCCAGCCCAGCGCCGGGCATCGAGTATTCCGATGAGCCGCCGCAGGTCGCACCTGGCGCTACTATTGGCGCCTCCGGGCAAGAAGCTGAATCGCGGAAACGACAATGGCATTGACCAACGGATTGATCGAAGTCCTGAAGCGCGAACTCAAGGCGCGTGCCATCACTTATGCTGACCTGGCCCGGCACCTGAGTTTGTCGGAGGCGAGTGTCAAGCGCATGTTTTCCGCTCGCGACTTCATGCTTTCGCGCCTGGAAGAGATTTGCGAGTTCGCCGGCATCGAGTTGGCCGACCTGGCGCGTGGCGTGGCCGCACGCGACCGCTTGCTGTTGACGCTGACCCATGCACAGGAAAAGGAATTGGTCTCCGACATCCGCCTGTTGGCGGTGGCGGTGGCCTGCATCCATCACCTGACCTACGCGCAGATTCTCGAGTCCTACGAGTTGACCGAGGCCCAGTTGACCGGGCTCCTGGCGCGCCTCGACCGCTTGAAACTGATCGAACTCAAGGCCAACAACCTGATCCGGCCACTGGTGGCGCGCGCCTTTACCTGGCTGCCACAAGGCCCGATCCAGACCTTCTTCTATACCCGGGCGCAGTCCGACTTCTTTCGCAGCCGTTTTGACGCGCCTGGCGAAGCCCTGGTCTTCGCCAGCGGCCGCTTGTCCCGCGCGTCGGCGGTGCGCCTGGCCGAGCGGCTCAAGCGGGTGGTGCAGGAATTTCGCGAGACGCACCTGGAAGACCTGCGGCTGCCGCTGGATCAGCGCCCGGCCATGAGCGTGCTGGTGGCCATGCGCGAATGGGATTTTGGAGCGCTGCAGGCGCTGCAGCGCCCGGGTTCAGGGGTGGCGCGCAGGCGTTGAGCCCTGGGCG
>JBEIFV010000077.1:0-27131 GCA_040382235.1 Burkholderiales bacterium | reverse complement strand
TTGCTCTTCTGAGCACTTTCGCCGACCAGGCGGTCATCGCCATCGAAAACGTGCGCCTTTTCAACGAAGCGCAGCAGGCCCGCGCCGCCGCCGAGGCCGCCAACGAGGCCAAGAGCGCGTTCCTGGCCACCATGAGCCACGAGATCCGCACGCCGATGAACGCCGTCATCGGCATGAGCGGCCTCTTGCTCGACACGCCGCTCAATGACGAGCAGCGCGACTACGCCGGCACCATCCGCGATTCGGGCGACGCGCTGCTCACCATCATCAACGACATTCTCGATTTCTCGAAGATCGAGGCCGGGCGCATGGATATCGAGATGCACCCGTTCGACCTGCGCGACTGCGTCGAGTCGGCGCTCGACCTCATCAGCACGCGCGCCACCGAAAAGCATCTCGACATCGCCTACGTGTTCGAAGGAGAGCTGCCCGCCGCGATCAATGGCGATCTCACACGCCTGCGTCAGGTGCTGCTGAATCTGCTGGCCAACGCGGTCAAGTTCACCGAGAAGGGTGAAGTCGTGCTGACGGTGAGCGCCAGGCCGCTGGGTGGCGATAACCTCGAACTGCTTTTCGCCATCCGCGACACCGGCATCGGCCTGTCGGAAGAAGGCAAGGGGCGCCTCTTCCAGTCCTTTTCGCAGGCAGATTCGTCCACCACCCGCAAATACGGCGGCACCGGCCTGGGGCTGGCGATCTCCAAGCGCCTGGCCGAGCTGATGGGCGGCACCATGTGGGTAGAAAGCCTGGGGCCGGGCCACGGCTCGACCTTCCAGTTCACCATCCAGGTGCAGGCGGCCCATCTGCCGGCCACGCGTTCGCGCGATCTGGTGGGGGTGCAGGCCGAGCTTGCCGGCAAGCAGCTCCTGATCGTCGACGACAACGCCACCAACCGCCGCATCCTCGCGCTGCAGGCGGGCAAGTGGGGCATGGTGTCGAAAGACACCGAGTTCCCGCACCAGGCACTGCAATGGCTGGCCGAAGGTGAGCGTTTCGATGTGGCGATTCTCGACATGCACATGCCGCAGATGGACGGGCTGGAATTGGCGCGCTCGATCAGCAAGGGCCATGCCGCGCTGCCGCTGGTGCTGTTCAGTTCGCTCGGCCGCCGCGAGGCGGACGACAACGGCGGGGTGTTCAAGGCCTATCTGGCCAAGCCGCTGCGCCAGTCGCAGTTGTTCGACACGCTGGTGAGCCTGCTGGCGCGCGAGGTGATGGCCAGTGCTGCGACGGCGGCGCCTGCCAAGACGCAGATGGACCCCGAAATGGGCGTGCGGCACCCGCTGCGGATTTTGCTGGCCGAGGACAACCTGGTGAACCAGAAGCTGGCACTGCGCCTCTTGCAGCAGATGGGTTACCGCGCCGATCTGGCTTCCAACGGCCTGGAGGCGGTGGAGTCGGTTGCGCGCCAGGTCTACGACGTGGTGCTGATGGACGTGCAGATGCCGGAATTGGACGGCATGGACGCCACCCGCCGCATCTGCGCGGCCTGGCCGCCTGGGCAACGCCCGCGCATCGTGGCGATGACCGCCAACGCCATGCAGGGTGACCGTGAAATGTGCATCGCCGCCGGCATGGACGACTATGTGACCAAGCCGATCCGCGTGAACGAACTGATCAATGCCCTCAACAACGTAGTTGCCCGCAAGGACTCCGCATGAGCGAACCTGTGATCGATATGGCCGTCTACAACGAACTGGCGGATACCGCCGGCGCCGAATTCGCCGCCGAGCTGGCCGGCACTTTCATGGAAGAGGCGCCGGGGATGCTGGCCGAATTGCGCGTGGCGCAGGCCTCCGCCAAGGCCGATGCCTTCCGCCGCGCCGCGCATTCGCTCAAGACCAATAGCGTCACCTTTGGCGCCACCCGCCTGGGCGCCATGGCGCGCGACATCGAACTGGGCGGGCTGACGGCCGAGGCCGCGCCGCTGGATGCGCTCGAAGCGGAATACCAGCGGGTGGCCACGGCATTGACGGAGCTGATCGGTGGCTGAACGCGGTGCGCGGCTCCTGGTGGCCGACGACAACAAGGTCAACCGCCTGTTGCTCACGCGCAGCCTGGAGCTGCAGGGGCACCGCGTGGCAACCGCCGAAAACGGCCTGGTCGCACTCGCGATGCTGCGCGCAGAAGCCTTCGACCTCTTGCTGCTGGACATGGAAATGCCCGAGATGGATGGCTTCCAGGTGCTCGAGCACATGGTGGCCGATGCCAAGTTGCGCGACCTGCCGGTGATCGTCACCAGTTCGCTCGAAGGCGTGGCGCATGTGGTGCGCTGCCTGGAACTGGGCGCCGACGACTTCCTGCAGAAACCTGTCAACCCGGTGATCCTCAAGGCGCGCATCAATTCCAGCCTGGAAAAAAAGCGCCTGCGCGACCAGCAGAAAGATCTGGTGCGGCGCTTTGCCACCTCGGCGGTGGCCGAAGACCTGCAGCAATCCGGCTTCGCGCTGGGCGGGCGGCGGGTGCAGTGCACGGTGATGTTCTCCGACATCCGCGGCTTCACCGCCTTGTGTGAATCGCAACCGCCGGAAGAAACCATCGAGCTCCTGAACACCTATTACGCCTTGATGTTCGATGCCATCGCCGGTCACGGCGGGGTGGTCAACCAGATGATAGGCGACGGCCTGATGGCGATTTTCGGCGCGCCGCTGCCCTTGGCCGAGCCGGAGCTGGCCGCGGTGCGGGTGGCGCTCGACATGATCGAGACGATCGAACTTTTCAACGCCGAGCGTGTGGCCTTGGGCAAGGAGCCGATCCGCATCGGCATCGGCATCGCCTCGGGCGAAGTGGTGGCCGGCTACACCGGCACCGAAGAGCGCGCCACCTACACCTGCATCGGCGACACGGTGAACCTGGCGGCGCGCCTGGAGGCGCACACCAAGGCGGCCGGGCGCGACATCCTGATCGACGGCGCAACGCAGGCCGCGCTGGGCAAGCGCGTGCCGGTCGAAGCCATGGGCTACGTGCAGTTCAAGGGCAAGGGGGCGGCGGTGTCGGTGTTCGCGGTGAAGGCGCAGGCGCAACGGTGATTCGGTGAAGGCGCCTGCGTTGAGTAGTGCTGAATGGCGAATTCACGGTCATCAGGTTGAGTGAGCTGGCCTTCGCGCGCGGCGCGGCCATGACCCGAGCGGCCTACTCCCAGGCGACGCGCCCGGGATTCCAGCGAGCCTTCGCCGGCGATCCCGCCGCCGCGACCTGCGTCGCCGGCCAGAGCAGGTCGTAGAGCAGCGCGACGGCGCCGGCGAGGTCGATGCTCGTCAACTGATTCTTGCCCAGAAAGGCCTGCCACTGGCGCCGTTTGTCCGGATGGTCGCCAAACTCTTTCGTCAGGGCGATCGGGGCAACGGTCGGCAATGCCGTGTTGCGCCGCGCGAAAGTGGCGGCGATGGCTCGTGCGAGAGTCGCGCCCGCAAGTTCCGTACGGACAGCGATCGTGGCCAGGTCGAAAAAGTCCTTCATGCGGCTATTCGCCAGCCCAAGCGCCACCATCGCATGGTACTTTTCCGCGATCACGGTGTAGACCGGATAGACCCGCAGTCTGGGTGAGTCGAAGTCGGGCAGCAGGGCCGGAAAGATGGCCGTGATCGGCGCCGGCGTCACCGCGTCGCCGAATCCGATGTCGATTTGCAACGCGCAGCGCGCGGATCCGATGCGGCCAGTCAGGCGCACGCGTAGTCCACCGTAGATGTTGTCCTCACGAATCGCGTCGACCCGGACGGAAGCGGCGTCGAAGGTGGTACCGTCATCCAGATGGGTAGAGGCGATGCCTTGAAAGATCACGGCCAGGCGTTCGGCGTCGTCATCCCCGAAACAGAGCAGGTCGGCATCGCGGGTCGGACGATGCGGCTCATCGTACCAAAGCGAAAACAACAGCGCGCCCTTGAGGAGAAACCGTTTGGCATGTTCCGACACCGAGAGTCGGTGCAATAGCCTCTCAAGGGCGAAGCGGTTCAACAAAAGGTTGTAGTTGTCACCTCGCTGCCTGGCCAAGGCAAGCAGGCGCGCGAGTGCCGAAGCACTTCGATTTGTCGTCACGCTACCATCGCTTCAAGATAGGGATGCATCACGCGTTCGACGCGATTGATGCGTGCATAGTGCGTAGCCTCGCTCATCGTGAATTTGTGTTCACGCCAAGCGTCTTTCATTGCCTCCAGCACCGTGTCCAGCCCGATCTTGTTGCGGAACTTGAAGCAATCGGTGATGGTCTTGGCGACACCATAGACGCGGATCGGCATGCCTTCGCTGATGACCGTTTCGATACCTTCGCTGTAGGCCGCGCCGCGCAGCCGGACAATACGCAATGCGGGGTAGGTCGCGGCTGGTGTCCGGGCGGCCTCGGGCAGCGCGATCCAGACTTGGCGCGGAAGCTGCGTGCCGATCTCGTGGAACTGCAGCGCCGACAGCAGGCAGATGACGGCCTTGGGGATCCGCTGGCATACTTCCGCAACATCCTGGTACTGCATCGGCAGGCGATCCGGCAGGCAGTACAAACCACGCGCAACACGCCGGAGCCTGCCCGCTTGATGCAGTTTGATCAGAATCGAGGACGTTCCGCCGAGCGGCAGAACGTCCGTGGCGCGCAGCAACGGTCTCATGCGCGCGAGTTCAATGATGCGTTGGGAGACGTTGGCAGCCATTATGTTAGTTTATTACACGCATTACTTATACACAAGTAATATACATATTATCCGGATTGGGTGTCCCCCCCCAGTGCTTCGAGCTGGCTACCCGGATGAAGGTGCCGCTTCTGGCGAGCGACGCAGCCCTTGCGCGCGAGGCAAAGGGCGCAGGAATCTTGCTGGCCCGAGCTTTGCGGCCGACAGCCGCCTGATTCAGCGTATGTTCCATTCGATGTGGCAAGGGGCACGGCCCGCCCGTTGTTTGAGAGGAAACCGTTCCGCATCGGCATAGCCTTCGGCGCAGCGGTGATCTGAACCTTGCAATCGGTGGGCTGTAAACTTGCAATCAGACGAACCGTAATTTTGCAATTGGACGTACATTGGCATTGCATTTGACCGGACTGACTTCTAAGAATGGAGAGACCCTGATGGAACGCGGAAAAATTTGGTGCAGACCGATTCAGCGCGGCCGGTTCTTGCGCATCGTGTCGGCATTGTTGCTGCTGTGCACGGCAGGTGCGGCTGCAGCGCAGGCTTTCCCGGCCCGGACGCTGCGCCTGGTGGTCGCCTTTCCGGCCGGCGGCGGCGCCGACGTGCTGGCGCGCGCGCTGGCGCAAAAGCTGGCCGGCCCGCTCGGGCAATCGGTTGTGGTGGAGAACCGGGTTGGCGCCAGCGGCATCGTGGGATCCGACTACGTCGCCAAGTCGCCGCCCGATGGCCATACTCTGTTGATGGTCAGCACCACCCAGGCGATTGCTTCGCGGCTGCTCACCAATGTGCCCTTCGATCTGGCCAAAAGCTTCGCGCCGGTCGCCTTCATCGGCACCGCGCCACTGGTGCTGGTGGTGCATCCCTCGGTGCCGGCCCGCTCCGTGCGCGAATTGATCGAGCTTTCGAAGACCCGCAAGCTCAACTATGCGTCGGCCGCCAGCGGCACCGTGGGGCACCTGTCTATGGAAATGCTCACGACCATGGCGCAATTCGACATGCTGCACGTGCCCTACAAGGGTACGGCGCCGGCCACCACCGACCTGCTCGGCGCTCAGGTGGATGCGATGCTCGACATCCTGCCCAATGCCATGCCGCACCTCAAGGCGGGCAAGCTGCGTGCGCTCGCTGTCACCTCTGTCGAACGCTCGCCCGACCTGCCCGATACGCCGACGATCGCGCAGTCGGGTCTGCCAGGCTATGAGGCGCTCAACTGGTACGGGGTGCTCGCCCCGCCGGGAACGCCGGTTGCGATCGTCGGCCGGCTCAACACGCTGATCGCCGCCGCCCTGGCCGACCCCGAAGTCGCCACGCGGCTTACCGCCCAGGGCTATGCGGTTTCCCGCATGACGCCGGAAGACTTCGGCGCCATGATCGAAAAAGACTTGCGGAAGTGGGATCGGGCCATCAAGGACTCCGGAACGAAGCCGGAGTGAACCCACGAAATCGAACGGATCATGCGATGGCGTCGAGCCAGGAGAGTTCCATGAACAGGGTATCAGCGCCCATGAAGGCGATCGCGCGTCACGTCGCCGGCGCAAAGTCGCGGTCATTGCCGCCGGCCGTGGTCGCCAAGGCGAGGCAACATCTGCTCGATTCGATCGCCGCCATGGTGTCAGGTGCCGTATTGCACCCCGGCATACTTGCCATCGCCTACGCGGCGCGGCAGGGCGGGCGCAGGGAAGCCTGCGTGCCGGGTGCACGCCTCACCACCTCCGCGGTCAACGCCGCGCTGGCCGGCGGCATGTGTGCGCATGCTGACGAAACCGATGACTCGCATCAGCCGGCGTTCTTCCATCCCGGTTGCGCCATCGTGCCTGCCGCCTGGGCGATGGGCGAGCGAGCGCATGCGAGCGGGCGCGATGTGTTGCGCGCGGTGGTGCTGGGCTACGAGGTCGGCGCGCGGGTCAGCCTTACCTTGGGTGCGATGGCTTTCCACCAGCGCGGGCACTCTTCGCACACCTTCGGCGCGCTGTTCGGCGCCGCCGCATCTGCCGGAACGCTTGCCAACTTGAGCACCGATCAATGCCGCTGGCTGCTGTCATACACCGCGCAGCAGGCTTCCGGCGTGTCGTGCTGGATGCGCGACCCTGAGCATGTGGAAAAGGCTTTTGTGCTTGGCGGCATGACCGCGCGCAACGCGGTGTATGCGGCAACGATGGTCGAGGCCGGCATGACCGGGGTCGACGATGTTTTCGCCGGTTCGCCCAATCTTTTTTCCGCGTATGCGCCGAATGCATCCTTGGCGCCGTTGACCGATGGCCTGGGCGAGCGGCACGAGATCATGCGCGCCAACATCAAGAAATGGTCGGTCGGCAGCCCGGTGCAGGCGGCACTCGATTCAATCGACACCCTGATGCGCGAAAAGCGGCTGCGAGCCGAGGATGTGGTGAAGATCGAGGTAAAGGTGCGCGACGACGAGGCCGGCATTGTCGACAATCGCGACGCCCCGAACATCTGCATGCAGCACCTGATCGCGCTGATGCTGGTCGATGGCGGGCTGACCTTCGCCTCTTCGCATGATGCTTCCCGCATGAAGGACGCGCGAATCCGCCGCCTGCGCAAGCGGATTCATTTCGACGGCAGCCGCGAATTGCGCGACGCGGGGGGGCGTCAGGCGTTGGTGGATGTCACCACGCGCACCGGGCATCTGCATATCCATCCCTGGGCGGTCCGCGGATCGGCTGACAATCCGATGACCGACCAGGAGGTCGACGAAAAATGCGCCGGTCTTATGGTTCCGGTGCTGGGGGCACGACGCGCGCGCCGGCTGGCGGATGCGATCTGGGACATCGAGAAGGTGGGTGATGTTGTCTCATTGCGGCCATTGCTGCGTGCGCGTTGAGGTGAATGGCGCATGCGAACCACGATTCCGGCACGGCCACTTGATTAGGAGTGAGCATGAAGAAAGTAAAGGGCGCCAAGACCGACAAGCTCGGCAAGGACGAGTACTACGAGCGCCTGGGCGTACTGCAGCTGGAGCTCAACGACGTGGCGCGCTGGCTGCAGCACACCGGCAAGCGCCTGGCGGTGGTGATCGAAGGGCGTGACACCGCCGGCAAGGGCGGCGTCATCGCGGCCATCTCCGATACCCTCAATCCGCGCCAGTGCCGCACGGTGGCACTGGCCAAGCCGAGCGAGCGCGAGCAGACCCAATGGTATTTCCAGCGCTACGCGGCGCACCTGCCCGCGGCCGGCGAGATCGTGCTGTTCGACCGCAGCTGGTACAACCGCGCGGGGGTGGAGCGCGTGATGGACTTTTGCACCGAGGCGCAGACGCGCGCCTTTCTCAAGCAGGCGCCGATGTTCGAGAAGATGCTGGTCGACGACGGCATCCTGCTCCTCAAGTACTGGCTGACGGTGGATCAGGCGCAGCAGGAAGAGCGCTTCGCCGAGCGCCAGGCCGACCCGCTCAAGCGCTGGAAACTATCCTCGATCGACGTCAAGGCGCGCGAGAAATACGCCGAGTACGGCCATGCGCGCGACGTCATGCTCGAAGCCACGCACACGCGGCACGCGCCCTGGACCCTGGTCGACTTCAACGACCAGCGCCGCGGGCGTTTGACCATGATCCGGCACTTGCTCGACCAGGTGCCGGAACGCAAGGTGCCCGAGACCCTGGTGGAGTTCCCGCCGCTGGGCCATGCGCCCATAGCCGAGCGTTACCGCGCCGCGCCCACGCCGATCCGGAGCCTGCTCTAGAAGCGCCACGCGACAGTTCGGCGCGCGCCAGGCCGGATAGCGTTCAGGCGGCCGCCTTGCGCCACGCGCAAGTTCAGCCGAACGCGACCGTCCGGCTGCTTTCCACCTTGCAAAAGCGCCCCAGGCTGCCGATCGAGTTGGCATGCTCCGCCTCGGAATGCGCCGCGCAGCAGTCCTCGAGCACGATCATCTCGTAGTCGCGGTCGTGACCGTCGCGTACGGTTGCCTGCACCACGGCCTGGGTCGACACACCGGAGCAATAGATGCGTTCGATGCCCTGTGCGCGCAGTTGCACTTCCAGGTTGGTCGAATAAAACGGGCTGACGCGGTGCTTGACCACCTGCATGTCTTCCGGCTTGACCGGCAGGTCGGGGTGGATCTCGGTGCCCCATGCGCCCAGCTTGAACAGGCCGTTCTGGCGCGCCGGCGAGAACACCGGCGACTGCTGCGGGCATTCCTTGTAGTCCGCTGAAAAGCCGACGCGCACGAAGCCGATCATCACGCCGGCGGCGCGCGCTTTGCTGATCGCCGCGGCGGTCAGGGGCAGGATCTTGCGTGAGACCACCAGCGCGCCCATCGGCGACTTGCCACTCGGGCCGTCGGGATGGACCAGGTCATTTTGCATGTCGAGTACGAGGTAGAGGGATTTCATCGGCGGGTCTCATTTTTGGTTGAAGACGGAGGAATGGGGAACAGGTTCGAACGCTCGTTGCACACGCCCCACCCGGGGAATTCTACGCAGAGTGGCAGCCTGGCATGCCGAAGATTGCGTCGCAGCGATCTGCGAGCGTCCGGCCGCGGCGCGGCGCCTGGGCGCGGCCGGGCCCGGCCCTCACTCCGGCTTCATGTTGGTCTGCCTGACCACCTCGCGCCACTTGACGATTTCGCTCCGGATGAAGGCGGCGTAGTCGTCCGGGTTGCTGCCCACCGGTTCGCTGGCGTCGGCGAGAATGCGTTGCTGCAGTTCCGGGGTGGCGACAATGCGCGCGACGTCCGCGGAGATTTTCTGCACCAGGGCCGGTGGCGTAGTGCCCGGCGCCATGAAGCCGAACCAGGCGGTGATTTCGAAATTATTGACGCCGGCTTCCACCATGGTGGGCACCTCCGGCACCGAGGGCGAGCGTTTCAGGCCGGTGATGGCCAGCGCACGCAGGTTGCCGGCCCTGATATGCGGCAGCACCACCGGCGCGTTGTGGAACATCAGTTCGAACTGGCCGCCGATGGCATCGGTGGTCATCTGCGCGCTCGATTTGTAGGGAATGCCGGTCATCTGCAAGCCGGCCAAAAGGTTGAGCAATTCACCCGACAGATGCTGGGTGGTGCCGGGGCCGGCGGTGGCGTAGCGCATCTTGTCGCCATCGCGTTTGGCCGCGACGATCAGTTCGCGCACACTGCGAAACGGCAGGCCGGGATGGACCGTCAGCAGGTTCGGCGTCTTCACCACCAGGCTGACCGGGGTCAAATCCTTCTGCGGATCATAAGGCAGCTTGCCGGCGAACAGCGTGACGTTCACCGCGATCGGGCCGATGGTGTTGTAGAGCAGGGTATAGCCGTCGCCCGCCGCCTTGGCGACGCGGTCGGTGCCGATGTTGCCGGAGGCGCCGACCACGTTCTCGACGGTGACCGCCTGGCCCCATGCTTCAGCGAGCTTGTTGCCGATCAGCCGGCCCAGGGTGTCCGGCGCACTGCCGGCCGGGCCGGGCACGATGATGCGTACCGGCTTTTCCGGCCAGGCGCGCGATTGCGCGTGCGCGGCTGGCAGTTGCGTCAGGACGATGGCCAGGATGGCTGTACTCAGTATGGTCGGCGCGCGCTTGCAACTTTGGTTCACGATTTTGTCTCCAGAAGGTTTTTGATCTATTTCTCAAGCCACCGGGCGCACGAACTTCCGCGGCACCCGCACTTCCATGCCGAGCAGGATGAACGAGTTGCTCTTGCCGTGGCCGTCGAGGTTGAGGCTGCCGTTGACCCCGCCCTCGAGCACGTCGTCGATGACGAAGTTGAAGGCCGGCAACAGCGGCAGGTCGTAGCGCGTGACGCGCGCCGCACCGCGGTGGGCGTAGAGCGCGAGTACCCGCGCCTCGGTCAGCTGTTCGGCCAGCAAGCTGTAGAGCGCCGGGTCATAGGGCAGCACGCTGACGTTCAAGCGGTTGCCCTTGTCGCCGGCACGCCCATGCGCCACGCTGTGCAGCGGCACGCTCACCAGGGTGTCGTCTGTTGCTTGGGTTTGCGTCATGGCGCGATCTCCCTGGCGCTCGTGACCGAATAGCCTGGCGCCAGGTCGGACGGCAGCATCAGGTAAGAGCGGGTGCGAATCCGCTGCGTGGTGCGCCAGCGCACGCCGCCGCCGCCGGCCGGGCCGCAGCAATAAAGGGCGAGTGCCTCGCGTGCGGCCTGGTCGGCGTCGTCCTGGGTGCGCGCCGAGACGGCCAGGCGCACGCGAATGTCCTGCGCGGCGTTGTGTGTGTCGGCGCGCCAGCGGCCGCCGCTGTCGCCGGCATGCACGCTGGCCACACCGATCAGGTCGACGCGCGCCTCGACCGTCAACTTGCGCAGTTTCAGGCGCTCCAGCAGCACGTCGGCCGCCGCGCGCGCACGCGCCAGGCAGTTCGGTCCGGCATAGGAGATTTCGCCTTCGCCCATCCAGCCGCCGTCGAAGCAGACGGTGGCCTTGATCTTCCGCGGCGCCGGCCCGCCGCGCATGCCGCTTACCAGGACGCGGTCGCGGCCGATCTCTTTCACGGTGACATGGCGAAAGTCGAGAATCACATCCGGCGTGATGTAGTGGCCCGGATCGTGAATTTCGTACAGCAGTTGCTCCTTCACCACCTGCGCATTGACCAGGCCGCCAGTACGCCCTGCCTTGGTGATGATGAGGCGGCCGTCGCCATCCACCTCGGCGATCGGAAAGCCGATGTTGGCCGGGTCCGGGATGTCCTTGTAGCCCGGGTCGTAATAGTAGCCGCCGGTGACCTGTGCGCCGCACTCGAGCAAATGGCCGGCGGTGGCGCCGACAGCCAGCATCGCCCAGTCATCCTGGGCCCAGCCGAAGTGGTGGATCAAGGGCGCCAGCGCCAGCGAGGGGTCGCCGGTGCGGCCGGTGACCACCACCTGCGCGCCGGCCTTGAGCGCATCGACCATCGGCTGCGCGTTCAGGTAGGCATTGGCCGACACCAGTTCGCCGCCACCCATGTCGAGGCCGGTATCGGCCTCGTACACTTCATGCGTCGCGGTATCGAGACGCTCGCTCACATCGTCGCCGTGCACCACGCCGATGCGCAAGTCCGGCAGGCCCAGACGCTGCGCCAGGCGCGCGATCACCCGCGCCGCGCCGGGTGGATTGGCGGCGCCGAAATTGCCGATGATGGCAATGCCATGCTCCACGCAGCGCACGAGAATCGGTTCGAGCAGGCGTTCGAGCATCGGCTCGTAGCCGCGCTCCGGGTCGCGCCGCTTTTCCAGTTGCGCCAGGGCTACCGTACGCTCGCCGAGCGTCTCGAAGAAGATGGCGGCCGGCCCGCCCAGTTCGATCAGGGAGTCGACCACCGGCCCCGGTGCGTCGACCCGGTCGCCGGAAAAGCCGGCGCAGTTGCCGATCCGAAACATGCTTGCCATGCAAACCACCTCCAGGGGACATGATTGTGTCGGTGCGCGTTGCTGCACTGTACTGGAGAATCGCGGCTGTCATCGGCGCGCGCGGCTGGATCGATTGCGTCGCGTCATCGCTGTTCTCCGGCCGGCAGCGTGAACTTCGGCTCCTGCCTTATGATTGCGCGCACGGATCCTTGATGGCAGAGAATCCTGCCATTCACGTGCGGTACCGGCGATTGCACCGTGCGCATGCGTCGGCTTCCGGCACCGGACTTTTCCAAGAACAGGAGACAGGCAATGCAAGGCTGGCAATACACAAAAGGGCTGCACGATCTGGGACAGGGCTTGTGGGCTTATCTGCAGCCCGACGGTTCATGGGGCTGGTCCAACGCCGGGTTGGTGGTCGATGGCGACCAGACGCTATTGGTCGACACGCTGTTCGACCTGCACCTGACCGCCGACATGCTTGGCGCGATGCGTGCGGCGGTGCCGGCGGCGAAGCACATTCCGCGCGTGGTCAATACCCACAACAACGGCGATCATGTATTCGGCAATCAGCTGGTGGCCGACTCGGAGATCATCGCCTCGCGTGCCTGCGCCGAGGAAATGGAGCAACGGCGCCCCGAAGGCTTGGTCGAGATGATCCGCAACTGGCGCACGCTCGGCCCCGGCGCGCAGTTCTTCTACGAGACCATGGGGCGCAACTTCAAGTTCGACGACATCCGCCATACCCCGCCCACGCGGCTGTTCGATGGCAGGCTCGACCTGAAGGTGGGCGACAAGGATGTGCAGCTGATCGAGGTGGGCCCGGCGCACACGCGCGGCGACGTCATCGTGTGGGTGCCCAAGGATCGTACGGTCTTCACCGGCGACATCGTGTTCATGAACGGCCACCCGATCCTGTGGGCCGGTCCGATTGAAAACTGGATCGCCGCGCTCGACCTGATGATGTCGTGGGATGTGCAAACCGTGGTGCCGGGCCACGGCCCGGTCACCGACCGCTCGGGCTTGCAAGGGCTGCGCGATTACTTCGTGTACATACGCGACGAAACCCGCAAGCGCTTCGACGCCGGCATGGGACCCGAGGAAGCGGCCTGGGATATTCAAATGGACGGCTGGTCGCACTGGCTCGACGCCGAGCGCATCGTGGTCAACGTGCATGTGCTGTATCGCGAATTTTCCGGCGGCCTGCTGGCGCCGCGCGACGAGGGCGAGGTGCTGCGACTGTTCGCGCTGATGCGCAAGTACCGCTGCGATAAATGCGGCGGGGTGCACGACCCGGCGATGTGATGCCTCGGGAGGATGCCCGAAGCGGCCCCGCTCGCGCACAATGGGGGCCGGGTGCAGGTTCGCTGACGCTCACCCATCCATGTTTTTGCTTTGCAAGGTGATGCCATGAAGACCCTGTTGCCGGCCCTGTGTCTGCTGCTGCTGCTGCAACCCGTCGCCGCCCAGGAGCTTGGCAGCGTGAGCACTGCCTTCAAGCTTCTGGGGCCGGACCACCGCATCGCGGTGGAGGCCTACGACGACCCGCGGGTGGGCGGCATCACCTGCTATGTGTCGCGCGCCAAGACAGGCGGGGTGATGGGCGGGCTGGGCCTGGCCGAAGACAAGGCCGAAGCCTCGATCGCCTGCCGCCAGGTCGGGCCGATCAGTTTCAGCGCGGCCTTGCCGAAGCAGGAGGAGGTATTCAACGAACGGCTCTCGGTGCTGTTCAAGAAGCTGCGCATCGTGCGCATGGTCGATGCGAAGCGCAACGCGCTGGTGTACCTCACCTATTCCGACCGGCTGATCGACGGCAGCCCGCAAAACAGCCTGACCGCGGTGGCGGTCGATCGCGGCGTGCCGATTCCGTTGAAGTGATGTGCCTGCGCCGGCCGTACGGCGACGCCGTGCAGGGACCGCGCGTGAATCTATGCAGGGGTCACCAGCGTGAAGCGCGGCATGGCCTGGCCATCGATGACAACCTGCTCGAAGAACATCGCGTGCGGGCGCACCCACAAGCCCGACTGGTTGTACAGCGGGCGATACAGCACCAGCGGTTCGAGCGTTTCGCTGTGGCGTGCCACACCCACGACTTCGTATTCGCCACCCTTGTAGTGGCGATAGTGGCCGGTCGGTGTGGGCGGCAGCGGTGGCAGGTCGATCATGGTGCTTAGGGCTCCAGGGTGGATTGCGACAGGTCGGAACATCGATTCATGGCGGGGGGCTTTCGCAGCACGGCGCGCTTCATTGCGCGCGTCGCCGGGGCATGGCTCCAAGCCGTCATGCCGGCTGCCTACGCAGCCTTGGCGAAGGCCGCCTGCACTTCTTTCTCGTAGGCCTGCAGCTTTTGCACGCTCGCGCGCTGCTCCATGCGTTGCAGGTGCGCCATGCAATTCTTGAAACCCGAGACGTCCGGCCTGAACAGCGAGCCGCGGCGAAAGCACCAGTAGAAGTAAACGTCCGCGCAGCTGAAGGTCTCGAAGAACCATTCCCGCCCCTCAAGCATGGCCTCCGCGATATCGAACAACTCGAACAGAGAATGCGAGCCCAGCGCGCGCACGTTGTCGGCCGTGCCGGGCAGGTCGCAATAGCGCTCCGGGCGTTGCTGCTGGGTCAGCTTGGGGTGGATGCCGGCCGCGCACCAGGCCATCACCGAGATGGCGCGTACATATTCCATCGGGTCGGCCGGCAGCAATTTCGCATGAGGAAACTGGCGCGCGATCCAGACCTGGATGGCCACATTCTCGGTCAACGGCACGCCGTCGATGATGAGTGCCGGCACCTTGCCCTTTGGGTTCAAGCGCAGGTATTCCGGGGCCAGGTTCTCGCGCTGCGCAAGGTTGACCGGCAGCAGGTCGAAGGCGGCACCGGCCTCGGTCAACAGGATGTAGGGCACCAGCGAGCAGGCGATCGGCGAATAGGTCAGGGTCAGTTGCATCTCGGGAAACTTTCGTCGGGTTTTGGGGCGATCCCGTGATTATCGGCCGGATGCGTGATGGGCCCGGAATCCGCCTGGTTGCGCCGGATTTGACCCGCGTCAACGTGGCTTTTGCGCGACGATTCAGAATCGCATGGGTTAACCAGGGCGGTACGTCGGGATGCTCCGGTATCCGCATGCGGAGGCCGACTGGCCCGCCCAACGGCTGCGCCGCACAGCACGGGAGGTCGATCATGGTTTCTCGCAGGGATTGCCTGGGTGCCGCCCCGCTGGTCCTCGGCGCCGCACCGCTGCTCGCATCCTGCGGTACGGGTGTGCCAATCAAAGACTACGAAACCGTAGCTGCGTGTACCTGGCGGCTGGGCAACTTGCAGGGATTCGACCGCGACACCCTGCCGCCGGAGCGTCGCCCGCTTGAGGCGGTGATCGTTTGACCCCGCAGGTGAGCTCAATCATGGCCGGCACAGCGGGACTCTCGCTCCCCGCCGCACGGCGGCGCCACCATCAGGAGCCGGCAGGCAGCGCGCAGTGCTCTTCCAGGCCGGCGTCTGTCGGTGTTGCCTGCACACAGCCATGCTGAAGCTGAAGCGCCGGCTGCCCATGGCGTTGCTCATCGGCGCCACGGCTGCAGTGCTGTTCGCCGGCTTGGCGGTGCGCTCGCATTTCGAACAGGATATTGCCTTCGCCGCCAAGCGAGCCGCACAGGGTAGCGCGCTCGTGTCCACCCCTTGCGGGCCGATCGAATACCAGGAAGCCGGCGCCGGCATTCCCTTGCTGGTGGTGCACGGCAGCGGCGGCGGCCATGACCAGGGCATGGCCTATGCGCGCCCGCTGGTGCGAGAGGGGATCCGCGTGATCGCGATGTCGCGCTTTGGCTACCTGCGCACGCCGATGCCGGCCGACGGCTCGCCGCAGGCGCAGGCCGACGCCCATCGTTGCCTGCTCGACGCGCTGGGCATCCGGCAGGCGGCCGTGTTGGGCATTTCCGCGGGCGGCCCCTCGGCCATGCAGACGGCAATCCGCCATCCCGAGCGGGTCGGCGCGCTGGTGCTGGTGGTGCCGATCACCTACAAGCCGGCAATTCTCTCCGACTCCTTCTTGCCGCTCGCGCCCTGGGCCGAGCGCATGCTGATGCGCCTGATCGGATCGGATTTCCTGTTTTGGGCCGGTTTGCATATCGCGCGCGATCGGGTGATCCGCCATGTGCTGGCCACGCCGCCGGAGTTGCTTGCCAGCGCCAGCCCGGCGGAGCGCGCGCGCGTGCATGCGATGGCTGAGAGCATCCTGCCGGTATCGGCGCGCGCACACGGCTTGCGCGACGACTCGGTGCTGGGTCCGGGCCTTGCGCCCTACGCGCTGGAATCGATTCGCGCACCGACGCTCTTGATCAGTGCGCGCGATGACGGCTTCGGCACTTACGCCGGCGCGCGCTATACCGCCGGCCGCATCGCCGGCGCCAGGTTCATCGGCTTCGACGCCGGTGGCCACCTGCTGGTGGGGCACGATGCCGCGGTTCGCGCGGAAATACTGAAGCTGCTCGTCGCGCAGCCCGGGTGATGCGTCGCTGCTGGTGCGCCATGTGGATCGAGGTCTGCGTGCACAGCGCGTTGCGCGGCGTCGGGGCCACCATGGGTCGGCCCGATCTGCCACCGGGCAGGGTCATGCATCAGCGGCTGGCGCCGGGTTCATGGACGCGCTGCGCACCCTTTGCGCGTCGTGCCTGGATCACGGGAAACAAGGCGTAGACCAGTTGCGCGGCCAGGCCAAGCTGATGCGCTGGCTGGCCATACAGCGCCAGATGCCCGGACCGGCTGCGCCCGCCCAGCAGCATGGAAAGCATCGCCTCGCCCAGCATCAGCAACAAGAAGGCCAACGCGCCCATGACCCCGGCGCCAGCGCGCGACAGGGGCCCACGCACAAGGATGCGCGCGCAGGCGAGCCAGGCGACACCCAGGATGATCGGCAATTCGAGCGCCACCGCCAGCATCGGGTCGAGCAGGGGCTCTACCAGCAGGGTGCGCAGCACGCCAAGGCAGAAACCAGCAATGAACACCATGGCGAAGTAGATGCCGCCTGCCGCGACCGCGTGCATCAGCGGACCTGCAACGTGAGCGCAGTGCCGGATTTCATTGATGATTCCCGGGGAGCCGCGTCAGCCCGGGCGCGCGGGCTTCTGCCGGCGATACATTTCTTCCACCTTGGCCCGCGCCCAGGGCGTGCGCCGCAGGAAACGCAGGCTGGAGGTAATGCTCGGCTCATGGGTGAAGCAGCGGATCGGAATCTTGCTGCCCATCGCTTCCCAGCCGATGGTGGCGGAAAGCGCATCGAGCATCTGCTCCAGGGTGACGCCGTGCAGCGGATCGGCGGTTTTCGGCTTGGGCGTAGTCATGCGCGGAAAGCCAGGCACGGCTACTGCCGCGGCGGGTCCCCGGGAAGAATGTTTTTCGCGGGCGCAGGCACGTCCTCGACGACCACGGCTTCGCCTTCGATCACGATGCCGCCTTGCGGGCGCGCCTGCGCCTGATCGCGCATGGTCTTGCGCAGCTTGCGCGTTTTCCACCAGAAGAACGTCAAAGCCGCCACCGCGATCACGCAAAAGACCGCCAGCAATATCACCGAGAACATCACGCCCAGGATCAGGGCGATGACGCCGGTGACTACGGCCAGGAGGTTTTTGAGCACGTTGATGGGCGGGTCAGTTGCCGGGCGAGACAAGGGATCGACTGGAGATGGGGCGATTGCAGCGTCTTTTCAAGCGCGGCGCGGCGCACCTAGTCATTGGGCGGGCTCTCCAGATCGGGAATCTCGCTCAGGCGCAGCAGGATCTTGCGCAGCACCGCCTCGATCATAGAGTGCATGAGTTCGTTGCCCGGGTCACCCGGCTTGTCGGGCGCGAAGTCGCGCAGGAATTCCTTCAGGTCGGCACGCAGTTTTTCGTGCGAGTGCACATGCCACGCCAGGCGCGCCACGACAACGGCCATGGCTTGCGAGACCGCACTGATGGTCAAGCCCTGTGCGTCCATCACGAGTTGCGCGATTTGCTGCTTCTCTTCGTCGGTCATGCGTCGGCCTCCTGCCATGCATGCTACATGACGACGGCGCCGCGGTCATGGTCGACGCCGACCGATGCAATTCCGAAAAGTCGCGCATTCCCGCCGCCCGCGGGCATCGGTCCTATTCGGCGCGCGCCCCGGTGATGCGGACGATTTCCGCCCACTGGGCCGAGTCCTTTTTCACGGTTTCGGCAAAGCGCGCGCCTTCGACAAAGGCCGCGTCCGCGCCGCGTTTGGAGAAGTTGTCGCGCAACTCGGGCGACTGCATGGCGCGCGCCAGGTCGTTCTGGATGCGCGCCAGAATCGCAGGCGGCGTGCCGGTGGGCGCGAACACCGCGTACCACTGCTCGGCGGTGAAACCGGGCAGGCCGGCTTCGATCATGGTGGGCACGCTGGGCAGGGCGGCATCGCGTTTGGCGGTGGTGACCGCCAGCGCACGCAGCTTGCCCGATTGCACCATCGGCAGCGCCGAGACGATGATGTCAATCATCATCTGGGTGCGGCCGGCCAACAGGTCGACCAGGGCCGGGCCCGAACCCTTGTAGGGCACATGCAGCATTTCGAGCTTGGCGGCGAGCCGGAATTTTTCGGTGGTCAGGTGCGGCAGGGCGCCGGCGCCGGAGGAGGCGAAGCTCACCGAGCCGGGTTTGGCGCGCGCCAGGGTGATGAACTCGGCCACGCTCTTGATCGGCAACTCGGCGGGCACCACCATCACCATCGGTGACACCGCGAAGCCGGCTGCCGGCACCAGTTCCTTCAAGGGGTCGTAGTTGAGCTGGGGATAGACATGCGGCGCGATGACGATGCCGGCATTGACACCCATCAGCAGTGTGTAGCCGTCAGGCGGCGCCTTGGCCACCGCGGAGGTGCCAACGGTGGCGCCGGCGCCGCCGCGGTTTTCCATCACCACCGGCTGGCCCCAGGCATCCGACAGCACCTGGCCGATGACGCGGCCGACATAGTCGGAGGCGCCGCCCGGTGGGAACGGAATGATCAGCTTGACCGGTTTGGTGGGCCAGGATTGCGCGAAACTCGCGGGAGTCAGGGCAAGCATTGCGGCAATCAGCATGAGGCGGGTGGCGGGTTTCATTTGTAGTGAGGTTCCATGGGAGAGAGGTGTCCGGGCAAGTGAGGGCTGCATCGTGCCTTGTCTGCGATGCCGGAGGCTATAGGCGTAGCGCAAGGGGCATGCCGCCCAGGCATGGTTCGTGTTGATGCAGCCAAGCTGCTGATTCAGCGAAGAAAGCGCACCGGATGTCGACACTTTGGGTGCGCTGCCCCACGCACACACGTGGTGCAAAGCAACGCAGCCTTGCTCTTGCGTAGTGCATCAAGGGCGGCTGCGGCGGCGCGGCTGGTGACGTGACTTCAAAGCGTGGCAACGCGGCGCCTTCGATCGGGGGCGTTTCCTGGATCCGCGCGACCTCCTGTGGGCCCGGTGCAACAGCTTGCGCGCGGCGCAGGGGATAATATTGCCTGCCTTGCCTGGGGGCGTTGCGCAGGTTCGACAGCTTGCGGCAAGCTGCTCTTTTTTGGAAACCATGGTGTCGGCCCGCCGCGCGCCTGCGGTGCGGACACCTTGAGGGAAAGTCGATTGACCGGCCATGTCGGACGAAAACCAGATCGAGATTGCGCAAACGTTCATTGCCCTCCACGTAAGGCCCGGGCGCAGCCGGCCCGACGCCCCGCACGCGGTGGTGCTGGCACGCTATGAGCAGTGCGAGGACACCGCCCAGGCGCTGGTCCTGCATGCGCAAACCTGGGCCTTCAAGGAGAATCTTCCCGAACAGGAGATTTTGCAGCGTTGCCATCAGGGCTTGTTGGCCGATGCGTCGGCTTTCAGTGCGCCGGAAGCGGGCTGGGTCATTTCGAGGCTTGCCGAACTGCTGGATTGGACCGTTCCGGAATTCGTGTCGCCCGGGGCCGCTTGAGAACGCTTTTTCCATGAGCAGCTACCGCGAGCAAGCACTCAAGTTGTTTCCCTGGTTGTGCGGGCGCTGCGCGCGCGAGTTTCCGGCTTCGCGCCTGCGCGAACTGACGGTTCACCACAAGGATGGGAATCACGACAACAATCCGCCAGATGGCAGCAACTGGGAACTGCTGTGCCTGTATTGCCATGACAACGAACACGCCCGCGTGCTCGATGCGCAGGCTGGCGGTGGTGCGCAAGTCGACGTTGCGCTCGGCATGCACAATCCGTTTGCGGACCTCGCGGAACGCCTGCGTCGCAAGCGCGATATCGATTCTTCGTAGCCCGCCCATTCAATTTTCCAGCGGATCCACGCCAGCCGGCGTTGCCCGGTCTAGGTGTTGGCGTGCCTGCATGCTGCGTGCCTTAGCGATACCGTTCAACCCGCCGTCGAATGCCGGTGAGACCGGTGCTCATGGCGTGTGCTGCATAATTCGCAATTCCACACCACAGTCTTGAGGAGCCTATCGATGGTCGCCGCCGCATCGCTCAGTCTTGCCACCGCCCTGTTGCTCTCGTTCGCAGGCCTGGCCCAGGCTCAGGCCCAGCCCGCGTCAAACGCCCCCGCCGCAGCCTACGAGCCGCGCTCGGGCCAGGAAGGCAAGGACGTGGTGTGGGTGCCGACCCCGCAGGTGGTGGTCGACAAGATGCTCGACATCGCGCGCGTGGGGCCGAAGGATTACGTGATGGACTTGGGCTCCGGCGACGGGCGCACCGTGATCACCGCGGCCAGGCGCGGTGCGCGTGCCCTGGGCGTCGAGTACAACCCCGACATGGTGGAGCTGGCCAAGCGCGCCGCCGAGAAAGCCGGCATGTCGAAGAAAGCAAGCTTCGTCAAGGCGGACCTGTTTGAAACCAGCTTCGATGAGGCCAGCGTGATCACCATGTTTCTGTTGACCGACATCAACCTGAAGCTGCGTCCCAAGATCCTCTCCTTGAAGCCCGGCACCCGCATCGTTTCCAACACCTTCACCATGGGCGAATGGGAACCCGACGCGCGCGCCGACCTGGTCGGACAGCCCGGTTGCGGGAGCGCTTACTGCACAGTGCTCTACTGGATGGTGCCGCGCCAGGTGGCCGGTACTTACCAGGTGGCGCAAGGCGAGGTGACCTTGAAGCAGGAGTTCCAGATGCTCACCGGCACGCTCAAGACCGCGGATGCCACGCTGGACGTGAAGGGCCGGGTGCGCGGCGAGATCATCGAGCTGGAAGCCGGCGACAAGAAGTATCGCGGCCGGCTCAAGGGCGGCACGCTGGCGCTGCGCAACGCCGGCTGAACTGCGCGCGACCTGGATTCGCGGCAGGGTCTTACGCCCGGAGCGTCAGCACCACCCCGAACCGTCAAACCTGTCACGCCCGCGCGGGCGGGCAGCGGGCGCCTTGCGCTCGCGGGCACCTGTCTGCATTGCTGCGGCATACGGTTCGTTTCACGTTGAGCCACCCGGCCTGAACCTGGCTGCGGCGCGTCCGGGGCGCCGTCATGTGGGGCGTCGCGGGCTCGCGTGCGGCCTGGTGCGCCCGGATCAGTCTCGCGCGATGCGGCGCCGGATACGGGTTCTCCCGCATAATCGGCGTCTTTCCCCAAGAGCTTTCAGGAGATAGTCGATGTCCGTTGCCGCTGCCCTACGTTTTGCCGCCGCCCTGTTTGTTTCGATCGCAGGGCTCGCCGCGGCGCAGAGTCAGCCTGCGGCGCCTGTGCCGGCCTCGACCTACGAGCCCACCTCGGGCCAGGAAGGCAAGGACGTGATCTGGCTGCCGACGCCGCAGGTGGTGGTCGACAAGATGCTGGAAGTCGCGCGCGTGGGCCCGAAGGATTATGTGATCGACCTGGGGTCCGGCGATGGCCGCACCGTGATCACCGCCGCCAAGTTGGGTGCGCGTGCCACCGGCATCGAATACAACCCGGACATGGTGGAATTCGCGCGGCGCAACGCCGAGAAAGCCGGCGTCGCCGCCAAGGCCACTTTCGCCAAGGCCGACCTGTTCGAAACCAGCTTTTCGAAGGCCAGCGTGGTCACCATGTTTCTGCTGCCCGACATCAACCTGAAGCTGCGGCCGAAGATCCTGGCATTGAGGCCCGGCACCCGCATCGTTTCCAACACCTTCACCATGGGCGAGTGGGAACCGGACACCAAGGTCGAGATGAACGGCAAGCCCGGCTGCGAGAGTTCCTACTGCACGGTGCTGTATTGGGTGGTGCCCAGGCGGGTTGCCGGATCCTACAGCGTGGCACAGGGCCAGGTCACGCTCAAGCAGAGCTTCCAGATGCTGACGGGCACGCTCAAGACCGACAGCGCCATGCTCGAAATCAAGGGGCGGGTGCGTGGCGAATCCATCGAGTTCGCGGCCGGCGACAAGCGGTATCGCGGCCGGCTCAAGGGCGGTGCTCTGGAATTGCGCGACGCCGGTTAGGCAGTTGCGTGCTGCTCGCCGTGACTGCTTCACTGCGGCCCCGCGCGTCCGACTGCGTTGTGTTGTCTGGCGTCGGGTCAGCGGTGAACCGCTTCAGGATGCAAAGTTATGCATCTTGAGCGCTGCGAAGTAGAAGAAGGTTCGCTCCATCTTGACCGAGAAGCGGACGTTGACCACACGCCCTTTGCCCTTCTTGTCCCGATCCACGGCGGTCTTCATGTTGTCGTAGCTGCCGCGCCGCGGGATGCCACCCAACGCGGCAGACGACCGGGTGTGGGCGTCGAACAGCATTTCGTGTCCCTGGCTGGGACACATCCCGCGTATCTTGCCCAGCATTGCCATGGTGATCACTTGCATTCCCCTGCTCATTTCCTGAGCAGGCAGGTTAAACACCCTGGTCAATTTTCAGTCGGCATCCCCCTTCTTGGCTGGTCAATTTTCGGTCGGCGTCAACACCCGCCGTTGGAGTTTGGCTTCAGCGAGGGGTTAGCGAAGCAATCGGCCCGAGCCCGCAAATCGCCCGAAAGTCAATCTCAAACAATCCTTGTAAATCAGAAAGTTAGAGGGAGTGGCTTAAGAGGCATCGCCGCGCGCGGACCGGACACCATAAGTCTGCATGGCTGAAGCGATCTGGGACTCTTCGCTGGTTTCGTTGGGGTGTAGGCGATAGCTTGGTGCCAGGATCGGCTCAACTGCCGTGACCTGTACGACGAACACGCTGTGCATCGGGAATCTTGGTCCTGCCATTTTCACCAGCGGCGGGGACCAGACGGAGAAGTCGGGGTCATGCTTCTTCACGTTCCGGGCCAGACCGGTGACCTTGAAGCCCTTCTGAACGAACACGTCAACGAAGCTTAGGCACACGCGAGAGTTGGCTTCTATGTTGCGGGCGCTTGCTGGAGACGCGATGTTCGCGATGACAAGGTGCTCAGTGTCGAACACAGCGAAGATCTCTTTCGGCGACACGTTTGGCTGACCGGATTCATCGACAGTCGCCAGCCAGCAGAGCACGCTGCGAACTGCGGATTCCTTGACTTGTGGTGAAAGCATGAGGAGAGCGTCGGTTCGTTCTGCGATGCCTAACGTTTGAGCTCACCTGCGGGCGACAGAAGGCGCAGCCGGCTGGCAAACGTCAGGTGGAGCGAAGGGTTGGGCATCACCGCGCTATCTATACGGAACGACGCGGCGCAGCCGTGGCCGTATTGCCGGTATTGGGTGTGCCCGTAGGCTCGATAAGCAGTAGATGCGCCTCTTCTTCAGCGACCGGGCAATGCTCGACACCCTTTGGAACGACGAACAGTTCGCCCGGGCCAAGCGAGACATCGCCCTCACGCATGCGGATCGTGATGCGACCCTCGAGAACAAGGAAGAAGTCGTCGGTGTTGTCGTGCGTGTGCCAAACGAAGTCACCCTTGACCTTGACGACCATCAGGTCGTGGCCATTGAACTGGCCAACCACGCGTGGCTGCCAATGACCTTCAAAGGCAGCGAGCTTGTCGGCGAGATTGATTGATGACATGTTGAGTGTGATGGTGGAACACCGTGGAGTGATGTGCTGCCCAACGTTCGAGCCAAGCCGGCGACGACGCCAGGCCACCAGGCCCGGGCTGGCGAAAATGTACACCGTACCTGTGGCTCGGGCCTGGTGGCCAGCCGTTGGTGCTCAGCTTGACCGACGGGTTAGCGAAATAATCGGCCCGACACCGCATATCGCGCCGAAGAAACATGGGGCTTGCGTGTTGTGGCAAGGTGGAGTGCGGCGCTGCCGAAGACCGATGCAGCAATGGTGCGAACTGCCCGAGTGTTAGCGTGGTCCTGGGTGACGTCATCGATATTGGTGACCCGGTTTGGCGGATGGCAGCCGCCGGGCCGGTATCCCGTTTAAGAGAGTGGGCAAGACGACGTACCCGACGCGGCGCCACATTCCAATCTGAATGATGGAGCAAGCCATGACCAAACGCAACATTAAAGCGCCGCTCAAGGCAGGCAAGTCGCGTGCCTTGACGATCACGCATCCCAACGCCGCCGGCATCGACATCGGCAGCGCCTCTCACTATGTGGCCGTGCCGCCGGACCGGGATGATCTACCGGTGCGCGAGTTTCCCAGTTTCACCGCTGACCTTCATGCGTTGGCCGACTGGCTCAAAACCTGCGGTGTAGACGCTGTCGCAATGGAGTCGACCGGGGTGTACTGGATCCCGCTGTTCGAATTGCTCGAAGCGCGCGGCTTCACTGTGCTGTTGGTCAATGCGCGGCATGTCAAGAATGTCTCGGGCCGCAAATCCGACGTGCTCGACTGCCAATGGCTGCAGCAACTGATGTCCTATGGCTTGCTCAGTGGCGCATTCCGGCCGGGCGATGCGGCGTGCGCCTTGCGTTCTTTCATGCGCCAGCGCGGCGCGCTTTTGCGCAGCCAGGGACGGCAGGTCCAGCATATGCAGAAGGCACTCACCCAGATGAACATTCAGTTGACCAACGTCATCTCTGACGTCGCCGGAGAGACCGGGCAAAAGATTCTGCGTGCCATTGACGCGGGTGAGCGCGATGGTCGCACGTTGGCCGCCCTCAAGAACACGCGCATCCGCGCCAGCGTTGATGAGATTGCCGAGAGCCTTGTAGGCAACTGGCGTCTGGAGCATCTGTTCGCGCTCAAGCAGGCCTTGGCCGGATTCGATTTCACTGCGACCCGGCTTACCGAATGCGACCAGCAGATCGAGGCTCAACTCGAAAGCTTGCAAACGCATGACGGCGAACCCGCCAAGGGGCCAAGGGCAAGAAGCGTGGCCGAGCGCGCAATGCGCCGAAGTTCGATCTGCGCACCCGATTGTTCAAAATGTGCGGTGTTGATCTCACGCGCATCGACGGTATCGATGTGACCACGGCGTTGGTGGTGGTCCCGGAGACCAGTGCCGATATGTCACGCTTCCCTACTGCAGGCCACTTCAGCAGTTGGCTCGGGCTGTGTCCCGGTACCAAGATCACCGGCGGCAAGGTAATGAGCGGAAAAACCAAACGCGTGGCCAATCGGGCGGCGCAAGCATTGCGTTTGGCCGCCGCGGCCTTGCGTACCAGCAAGTCGGCGTTGGGCGCATATTTCCGACGAATGTCCTCACGCATGGACAAGCCCAAAGCCGTCACCGCCGCTGCCCATAAACTGGCACGCCTGATATGCACGATGCTGACCAAAGGTGAGCAGTACACCGATAAAGGCCAAGACTATTTCGAGGAGCGCTACCGCCAGCGCGTGCTCTGGCATCTTAATCTGCGCGCCGAAAAAATGGGCCTCAAGCTCGTTCCTTGCGACCAACCCGCTTAAAACACCTCATTCAAATCAACCACTTGATTGGTGTTTCTCAAGAGGCCTCGCGCGTTGGCGGGCGGCTCTTGCGAAGAAGTTAGTGGAACCTGACCCCATTTCGTAGCCCTTCTGTGCGAGAAGCCGCCCGACGAGACGGCCTCCCGTCATTTGACATACTGCATGATCGATTCAGCGGATGCATTGATATACTGCATGATCGCTTCAGCGGATGCAGGTTCTAGCTTTGTGAAGGCTAGTCCAACCTTGAAGCCATCTTCTGCGGACGAGAGGACACTGTGTACGACCTGTGCCGTTGTCACGAAGGAGACGCTGCCTGTGGGCTCAACTGGAATTGTTAACCGAATGTTGAAAGTCGTACCACGCCGAGGATTTGCGGCGGCAACAATTGCCATTCCTCCGGAGCTGATGTCGAGCGTTCGAACCGCAAAGGGCGGTTGGCCAGGAATCTCTACAAACGCCTGCGTCCTTAGCGGGTAGCGTTGTGAAGCCCGACGATTGTCGTGGTCGATGGGTTCGGCAAACATCGTGTGCGAGGCCTAACGTGAAGGTAACCGGCCGCCGGAGCGCGCAGTGCGGAGGGAACCCAACAGCGCGGTCGTCGGGCGGTCCGTGTTGACCGTAGGGTTAGGCGTCGAGCTGGAATGGCTCTTATGCCACACAACCGGAAAGTTCTCTTGGTTTAGCATGGGGGTATCACCGTGCAGAGATCGCCAGACATGATTCCTTCGATTTTTCCTTTGTCATCTCTTCGCTTCGATTTTTCCTTTGACATCATTGTAGTGGAATCCTTGATTGGCATGCCCAGGCTGGCGGTAAATATACTCTTGAAAAAGATCAGCGCATTGGTAGGTCTTTAGTTCGATTCTGTTTCCGTACAACCGTCGGAGGTCATTCGCCGTACTTCCGATGTGGAGCCCTTTGTCAGTTTTGAAACGTCGAGACGTGTAACCGACATAAACGTTGTCAATCTTCCCTTCCGAAGCAACACCAAACGATAAGCCATTGAACTAATTCTTTGGGCGGACCACGTAGCGATCGTCTTGATATGTTCCGGTTAGTTTGATCAACGGGGTGCCAAGTAGCTGACTCGCGTGATTGACTGACATTCCCATGCGAACGGAGCCGAACCCAGAAGGGTGAACTCGAAACTCACCCGAGAGAGCACAAACGGGAAATAGCGCAGTCAGGAGTAAGGTGAATCGAGCGAACGCGAACATTCGGCGCCTGACGTAGCGGGTCAGCTTGAGCGAGGGGTTAGGCCGCACTCAGCTCCAGCCTTTGAGTCGCGCGGCTTCTGCTTCGCGCTCCTTGCGAACTCTCGCATCGTTCTCGCGATCAAGGGCCTCGAAGTCTCGATGGCGAGCGAAGTAAGGGCCCAGCCATCCGTCCTCGTGTGTGAATGCCATAGTCCAGGCCAGATTTGGAGGAAAGACATAGTAGTCAGCCAGCGAGCAATTCTCGGGGCGTTGATTGGTGGTGATCAGTTCAGCGATCGGCGTAGCCGATCTGCTGCTACGCCGGGTTAGAAAAGGTTTGCTGCCAAGAGAACGAAAGG
>JBEIFV010000076.1:0-27139 GCA_040382235.1 Burkholderiales bacterium | reverse complement strand
TCAGGACCATCACCATGCCGCTGGCAACACTGGATGCAGCAGACCTGGCCTATGGACATGTGCCGCTGCTCGATCACGCGGATTTCGCGATCTACAGCGGAGATCGGGTTGCGCTGATCGGGCGCAACGGCGCCGGCAAGTCAAGCCTCTTGGCCGTGCTCGCGGGCAAGCGCAAGCTTGACGACGGTACGGTTTGGTTGCAGCCCGGGCTGCGCATGGCGGTGGTCGATCAGGAGCCCGACTTGCTGGCCAGCGATACGGTGTTTGCATCGGTCGCCGGCGGCCTGGCCTTGCAAACCGCCTTGCTGGCGCAATACGAAGAGCTGCTCACGCGCGCTGCCGATGAGCCTGATGCCCTGGCGGGGCTCGGTGCGCTGGAAGCGCGCATGAACGAAACCGGCGCCTGGGACGTGCCGCGGCGGGTCGAGGCCGCGCTTACGCGCCTGGGGCTGGCGGCCGATGCGGTGGTCGGCGATTGCTCCGGCGGCACCAAGAAGCGCATCGCGCTGGCACGGGCGCTGGTGGGTGAGCCGGAACTGTTGTTGCTCGATGAACCCACCAATCATCTGGATATCGAAGGCATCGCCTGGCTCGAGGACTTGCTGGTCGGCTTTCGCGGTGCGGTGCTCCTGATCACTCACGATCGCGCGTTCCTCGATCGCGTGGCCACGCGGGTGGTCGAGCTTGATCGCGGCCGCCTGCTGTCGTTTCCCGGCAGTTTCGCCGCCTACCAGACGCGCAAGGCCGAGCAGGTCGAGGTCGAGCGTGTGGTCAATGCCAAGTTCGACAAATTCTTGAAGGCCGAGGAAGTGTGGATCCGCAAGGGCGTCGAGGCGCGCCGCACGCGCAACGAGGGGCGGGTGCGGCGGCTGGAGCGCCTGCGCCGCGCGCGCAGCGAACGCCGCGAGCGTCAGGGTGCGGTGGTGCTGGCGGTCGACAACTCGGCGCGCTCGGGCAAGCTGGTGGCCGAGTTCACCGCGGTGTCGAAGGGTTGGGGCAATGTCACCGCCGTGCGCGAACTGACCACCACCATCATGCGCGGCGACAAGATCGGCATCGTGGGGCCCAATGGCGCGGGCAAGTCGACCTTGATACGCCTGCTGCTGGGCCAGATCGAACCGGATGCCGGCCTGGTGCGCCTGGGCACGCGGTTGGAGATCGCCTATTTCGACCAGTTTCGCGCCGTGCTCGATGACAACGCTACGCTCATCGATACCATCAGTCCGGGCTCCGAATGGGTCGAAACCGGCGGACCGGATGGTGTGGCGCGCAAGCATGTGATGACCTACCTGGCCGATTTCCTGTTTCCGCCCGAGCGCGCGCAGGCCAAGGTGGGCGCCTTGTCGGGCGGCGAGCGCAATCGCCTCTTGCTGGCGCGCCTGTTCGCGCGGCCGGCCAACCTGCTGGTGCTCGATGAACCCACCAACGATCTCGACATCGACACGCTGGAGTTGCTCGAAACGATGCTGCAGGACTATTCCGGCACCGTGATCCTGGTCAGCCACGATCGCGCTTTCCTCGACAACGTCGTCACCGAGGTGCTGGCATTCGAAGGCGATGGTCGCTGGACTGCGAATCCCGGTGGTTATGGCGAGTGGCAGGCGGTGCTTGCGCGCCGCGCGCAGGCGCTCTCCAAAGACGCGGCGTTGGCGGCGACAGCGGCGAACGCAAAAGGTGCCGCGCCCGCGGCACAGGTGCGGCGACCCAAGCTTTCGTTCAAGGATGCGCGCGAGCTTGAAGCCTTGCCCAGGCAGATCAGCGCGCTGGAGGCGGAGCAGTCAGCGCTCAATGCGCGCCTGGCCGATCCGGATATTTACGTGAAGGCGCCGCACGAAGTGGCGCCCGCCACAGCCCGCATCGCAGCCATCGAGAGCGAACTCCTGGTTGCCTTGGAGCGCTGGGATGTGCTCGAAAAGGCGCGGGCATGAGGCTGCCCGCCGCAGTCTGCCGCGTATAATTTGTGGCAGCAGCCAGCGCGATTGCGGTCGGCGCTGGCTTACGTCACCTCCCCCACGCCATGCCACACGAATCGATGTTGCAAGCCACCGTGCCAGATGAACCCTTGCGCTGGCTGCCGGCCGCTCGTGCCTGGCGCTACGCGCTGGTGGTCGTGGCGGGCGGGTTGTTCGCTCTCACCTTCGCCGCCTGGCTGCGGCCCAACATGGTGTTTGATCTAGCGAACATGATTTTTTGCGGCTAGCCGCGAAGGTCCGCCTGATTTTTCAGCGCTCCAGCAAGACCGTTGACTGGCTTGGCTTTTTTGGTTTTCGAACCGGCCTTTTCCACCTGTTCTGTGGATAACTCGGACTCAAATTTCGCAGTCCCGCATATTGACAATGGCAAAAAACACCTATAACGAATCCTCGATCCGCGTCCTGAAGGGCTTGGAGCCGGTGCGCGAGCGACCCGGCATGTACACCCGCACGGAAAGCCCGCTGCACATCATCCAGGAGGTGCTGGACAATGCCTCCGACGAGGCGCTGGCCGGCCATGCGAAAGGCATGCAGGTGGTGTTGCATGCCGATGGTTCGGTATCTGTCACCGATGATGGGCGCGGCATTCCGGTGGGTATGCATCCCGAGGAAAAGGTGCCGGTCATCGAGATCGTCTTCACGCGCCTGCATGCGGGCGGCAAGTTCGACAAGAAGGGCGGTGGCGCCTATACGTTTTCAGGCGGCCTGCATGGTGTGGGCGTGTCGGTGACCAATGCCCTGTCGACGCGGCTCGAGGTGGTGGTGTGGCGCGACGGCGGCGAGCATCGCATCGTCTTCACTGCAGGGGGCCAGGTAGCGGAGCCCTTGAAGCGGGTCGGCAAATCGGATCGTCACGGCACACTCGTGCGCGCCTGGCCCGACCCGAAGTACTTTGATTCGGGCGTGGTGCCGCTGGAGGAATTGCGCCGGCTGCTGCGTTCCAAGGCGGTGCTCCTGAGCGGCGTTGCCGTCACTCTCACGGTCGAGAAAACCGGCGAGGTGCAAACCTGGTTGTATCGGGACGGGCTGCGCGGTTATCTGCAGGAGGCCTTGTCGGGTGCGGAGCCGGTGATTCCGTATTTCGAGGGTGAGAAGTATGTCGGCGCCGCCGATGATGCCTTTGCCGAAGGCGAGGGCGCGCAATGGGTGGTGGCCTGGACCGAAGACGGCGCCACTGCACGTGAGTCCTATGTCAACCTGATTCCGACATCCGCCGGCGGCACCCATGAATCGGGCCTGCGCGAAGGCCTGTTCGGCGCGGTCAAGACCTTCATCGAGCTGCATTCCCTTCTGCCCAAGGGCGTGAAGTTGCTGCCTGAAGACGTGTTCGCGCGCGCCTCGTTCGTGCTGTCGGCCAAGGTGCTCGACCCGCAATTCCAGGGGCAGATCAAGGAGCGCCTCAACAGCCGTGATGCGGTGCGCCTGGTGGCGCAGCAGACGCGGCCGCCACTCGAATTCTGGCTCAACAGCCATGTCGACCTGGGCAAGAAACTGGCCGACCTGGTGGTCAAGCAGGCCCAGGTGCGCATGCGTGCGGGCCAGAAGGTTGAAAAGCGCAAGGGCTCCGGTGTCGCCGTGCTGCCCGGCAAGCTGACCGATTGTGAATCCAGCGACGTGGCGCGCACCGAGGTATTTCTGGTCGAAGGCGATTCGGCCGGCGGCAGCGCCAAGATGGGCCGCGACAAGGGCTTCCAGGCGATTCTGCCGCTGCGCGGCAAGGTCCTCAATACCTGGGAGACCGAGCGCGACCGCCTGTTTGCCAACAACGAGGTGCACGATATCGCGGTGGCCATCGGCGTCGACCCGCACGGCCCGAACGACACGCCGGACTTGAGCGGCCTGCGCTACGGCAAGATCTGCATCCTGTCCGACGCCGATGTCGATGGTTCGCACATCCAGGTGCTGTTGCTCACGCTGTTCCTCAAGCATTTTCCGAAGCTGATCGACGCCGGCAACATCTACGTCGCGCGGCCGCCCCTGTTTCGCATCGACGTACCGGCCGCCGGCAAGCGGCCGATGCGCAAGCTGTATTGCTTAGACGATACCGAACTCGAGATCGCCGAAGACAAGCTCGCCAAGGAAGGCGTGCGCCCCGGTTCATGGCAGATCTCGCGCTTCAAGGGCCTGGGCGAAATGAGCTCGGTGCAGCTGTGGGAAACCACCATGAATCCGGACACGCGGCGGCTGTTGCCGGTGCGCTTCGGTGATCTCGATGTCGCCGGCACCGGCCTGAAGTTTCACATGCTCATGGGCAAGGGTGAGGCGGCGGCGCGGCGCGTGTGGCTGGAAGAGCACGGCAACGAAGCGGAAGCCGATATCTGAAACGCGGTTCCTGCGCTGTGTGCTGGCCGTCATCATGAATGCCCGACGGCGTGGGGGTGCGCCGGGGCGAAGGTGGCGGTGCCGCTGCCGCACTGCCAGCGCCTGGCGACGAACCGGCGTGGCATGTTTCCAGCCGGGTCTCAACGACTGCGGCTACTCGCGGCCAGTGCGCCGCCGCTGTAGAAGAGCCCCAGCCCGACCGGCAGGCATAGCCCGAACAAGGTCCAAAGTGTGGCACGCGATGCCGCCGACGATGTCGGCGCAATACCCAGCGTGGCCGCCAGGGCCAGTGCGCCGCAGATCAATGCCAGCACCAGAGCAAAGGCGCCCTGGGCCTTGAGCAGCGCCGCCGGCTGTGGCACCAGCCAAAACGCCAGCAGAACGCCGCCGACAAAGCAGGTGATGAAGATGACCCACAGTTCGGTCTGGCTGGCGGCGGCGATCAGTCCACCCGCGCCGGCCGCGAGCGCGGCACCGGAGATCGCGCCGAACAGGGTCACGATCATGGCTGCAAGTGATCCGATCGACATGGCATCATTCCTTTGCGTTTGGCGTTGGTCGGAGAGCGAAGCTTACCTTTTTTGGCCGGGTCGGCAGTGGTGTCCGATTCTCGTTATGCTTCATCCTTGCCCGGCCTCAGACATGCGTTGCCGGGGAAACAATGAAAATATCCGTCGGTTGTGGAAGCCGCTTCTGCAACCGGTCGAATGAAGAATGGCGTTCGTTCGATAGCCTGCGTGCCAGGCACTTGTTCAACATGTTCCCGGGAACGCCAGTCACGCAAGTCTGACCGCCGCGCCCGGACGACGCCACCAAAGGGGAGAACGCAGTGAAAAACTTGTATGGCCGCCAGGCCTTCCTTGAATTGCTCGCAAGCGAGGGTGTGACCCACCTGTTTGGCAATCCGGGCACCACCGAGTTGCCGATCATGCAGGCGCTGCCCGATTTTGCGCAATTGCAGTTCGTGCTGGGCTTGCAGGAATCGGTCGTTGTCGCCATGGCCGACGGCTTCGCGCGTGCTTCGCGCAGTCTCACAGCGGCCAACGTGCATGTGGCGCCGGGCCTGGGCAACGCGATGGGGGCGCTGTACAACGCCAAGTTCTCCGGCTCGCCCATCATCGTCACCGCCGGCCAGCAGGAGCAGGGCCACGGCTTGCTCGAACCGCTGTTGTATGAGCCCCTGCCGCCGATCGCCGCGCCCCTGGTCAAATGGGCGGTCGAGGTAGGCCGCGTGCAGGACTTGCCGCGCATCATGCGGCGTGCCGCCAAGGTGGCGATGACACGCCCGACCGGGCCGGTCTTCATCAGCCTGCCCGGAGACATCCTCAACGAGCGTGCGGAACTCGACATGGGGCGCAGCGTGCGCATCGACGAACGCGTGCGGCCCTCGGACGAATCGATCGGCGAACTGGCGCGCCTGCTGCTCTCGGCCAGGCGGCCGGCCATCATCGCCGGGCAGGAGCTGGCCACCCACAATGCGTTTGGCCAGGCCGGCGAACTGGCAGCCATGCTGGGCGCGGCGGTCTACCAGGAGCCGGTGCCGTACGCGGCGTCGTTTCCCACCGCGCATCCGCAATACGTGGGTGCGCTCACGCGCAGCCAGAAGGCCGTGCGCGCGTTGCTCGAGCCCTATGACATGGTGATCTGCCTGGGCGCCGACCTGCTGCGCATGTCGGTCTACAGCCCGGTCGAACCGCTGCCGGAGCACGTGGCCGTGGTGCATTTGAGCGAGCGGCCATGGGAGCTGGGAAAGAACTACCGAACCGACCTGGCGATTGCCGCCAACGTGCGCGAGACCCTGACGGTGCTGCTGCCCGCGCTTGACTCCGCCGCTGACGCCGCCTATCGGGACGGCGCGGCGCAGCGTTGTGCGCGCATCGCCGCCGACAACTGGAGCGTGCGCCGCATGCAGGCGCGCGACCGCGCCCTGTTGCGCGAGGCCGAGCGCCCGATGGAGCCTTCGGTCCTGATGCTGCGCATCGCCGAGAACCTGCCGCGGGATGCGATCGTGGTCGACGAGGCGCTGACTTCGGCCACAAGCCTGCCCCAATTCATGCACCAGCACGACCCCTGCAGCCTGTTCGGCCTGGCCAGTGGCGGCCTCGGCTTCGCGGTGCCGGGCGCGGTCGGCATCAGCCTGGCCAAGCCGGGCCGGCCGGTGGTGGCGATTGTCGGCGACGGCAGTGCGATGTATGGCATCCAGGGTCTGTGGACAGCGGCCCACCTGCGCCTGCCGATCACCTATGTGATCACCAACAATCGCAGCTACCGCATCATCAAGGAACGCCTGGTGGCGATGCAGGGCTCGGACCGCTTCATCGGCATGGACATGCGTGACCCGGCGATCGATTTCTGCAAGCTGGCCGAGTCCTTCGGGCTCGCGGCCACGCGTATCAGCGACCCCGCTGATGTCGGTGCGGCGCTGCGGGCAGCGCTTGCCAGCGGCAAACCCAACCTGATCGAGATCGCGGTGGCCGACGGTTTCGGAGGCTGAAGGCACAGGTCATGCGCGAGGCATGGGCGGGGCCGGTCGAGAAGGGCGCCAATGCCATTCGGCATGGCATCGAGGCGCTGCCGACGCCTGAGTTTCCCGAAGCGGTCGGCTACGCGTTTCTCGGCTGCTACATTCTGTTGGCCGCAGTCACGCTGACCATCGCGCTTTTGCGGCGGCGCAATCCGGCGCGCGGTTTCAACGAAATCCGGCTGCGGGTTCGCAGCTTCTGGTTCATCGTGATATTGGCCACGCTGGCGCTTGGGTTCGCGCGCTGGTTTTCGATTTTTTGCATCGCGTTCATCAGCTTCGTGGCTTTCAAGGAGTACCTGTCGCTGATCCCGACCCGGCGTGCCGACCATCGTGTGCTGTTCTGGGCCTACATGGCGATTCCCGTGCAGTACCTGCTGGCCGGGTCTGGCTGGTATGGCCTGTTCATCATTTTCATTCCGGTGTTCTGGTTTCTGGCCCTGCCGATGCGCATGGTGCTGATCGGCGAGACCCGCGGCTTCCTGCGCGCGGTAGGGCTCATGCAGTTCGGCCTCATGACCTGCGTATTTTCCCTGTCGCATATGGCTTACCTGCTGGCCTTGCCGGAGGCTGGCAATCCGCAGGGCGGCGGTGTGGCCTTGTTGTTCTATCTGGTGTTTCTGACCCAGTTCAACGATGTCGCGCAGTATGTCGCGGGACGACTGATCGGGCGGCGCAAGGTGACGCCTTCGGTGCATCCGGGCAAGACCGCCGAGGGGCTGCTGGGCGGCGTGGCCGTGACAGTCGCGCTGGCGGTGCTGCTTGCGCCCTGGCTCACGCCCTTGTCGCTCTGCGACGCGCTGGGTGCGGGCCTCCTGATCGGGTTCGGCGGTTTTCTGGGGGATGTGATCATCGCCGCGATCAAGCGCGATCTCGGGGTGTCGGAGGGGGATTCGCTGACCGTGGGGCATGGCGGCATTCTTGGCAGGGTCGACAGCCTTACCTTTACCGCACCGGCGTTTTTTCACTTCGTCTATTTCCTGCACTACTGATGCCACCGTTTCTGCGCGCCCTGTGTCGCTGGATCTTCGTGATCCTGGTCGCCTGGCCGATCTGCCTGGTGGTGCTGGGCATGAATGTGCGGCACCGCAACCGCTTGCCGCGCCAGGGTCCGGCGATTGTCACGCCGAATCACAACAGCCACCTGGACACCCTGGCGATGCTGACCCTGTTTCCGTGGCGCCAAATCCCGAAGGTGCGACCGGTGGCGGCGGCCGATTACTTTCTGAAGACCGGCCTCCTGGGCTGGTTCTCACTCAACTTTGTCGGCATCATTCCGATCGCCCGCAAGCGCGGTGCCGACAACGCCGATCCGCTGGCCGAGTGCTATGCGGCCCTGGCGCGCGGCGAAATCCTGATCATCTTTCCCGAAGGTACGCGCGGCGAACCCGAGCGCATGCAGGAACTCAAGTCAGGCGTGGCGGTGCTGGCATCGAAGTTTCCCGAAGTTCCGGTGGTGCCGATCTTCATGCACGGCCTCGGCCGTGCCATGCCGCGCGGCGCGTTTGTTCCGGTGCCGTTTTTTGTCGACGTATATGTGGGCCAGGCCATGCAATGGAATCAGGACTCCGCGGGAGGCGACAAGAGAGCTTTCATGGCGGCGCTTGAAACCAACATGCGCATCCTTGGCGAAAAGCATGAGCGGCCGGAATTCGACTGAGCGCCGGAAAAAAGCCGTAGTCACGGCAAAGCCATGTTTTTGCAGAGAATTTTTGATTTTCAAGACTGGTGGAGGCCGCTGCCGCAGTTCGATGGATGGCAGGAGCGGGCGCATCCTCTAAAATACGATGATGAGGTTCTTTGCCCGCGCCATTTTCTTGTTGCTGCTCGCCGCCGGGGTGTCCCCCGCGCTGGCGGACCTGTATGGCTTTGTCGACGACCAGGGGAAGATCCATCTGGCCAACGAAAAGCTGGATGCCCGCTACGAATTGTTCGTCAAGGGCGAGACCAGGACCGAATTCAAGCTTGCGTCCGAACTCGCCCTGCCAACCGAACTCAAGTATCTGCCGGCGACCGATGTATTGCGCGACCACATCATCTACAAGCGCCTGCAGAAGACGCCGAATGTCGCCAAATTCGAAGCGCTGGTGCTGCAGGAAGCGACGCGTCAGAAGCTTGAACCGGCGCTGGTCAAGGCGGTGATCGCGGTCGAATCCGCTTACGATCCGTCTGCGGTTTCGCCCAAGGGGGCGGTGGGGCTGATGCAACTCATTCCCGGCACTGCCGCACGCTATGGCGTCAAGAAAAGCACCGATCCGATCGAAAACGTCGGTGGCGGCACGCGCTATCTGCGCGACCTGCTCATCATGTTCAACGGCAACCTGTCGCTGGCACTGGCAGGTTACAACGCCGGCGAGGGCGCGGTGCAGAGATATCGCAACACCATCCCGCCGTTTCCTGAAACACAAGCCTATGTCAAGCTGGTGATGCAGTTCTATGAGCATTTCGGCGGTGGGGTAAAGCCGGTGAAGCCGGTGCAACAGTTGGTCAAGGTCCAGGAGACCGGTCGCATCCGGCTCACCATTCCCGGCCGGCGCAATCTGCCGCCCGAAGGCATCACCGCGCCCGGCCTGATGGTCGAGCCCAGGCCGGTCACGCTCAGCGCCGGCCAGCCCACGCCCCTGTGAGCAAGTTGCGTCTGAAGGCCAAGGCGCCGTCCTCGCGGCCGGCGGCGCAGGTCGATCTATTCGCCGCCATTGAAGACATGAACGAAGTGGAAGATTCCGATTTGAACCAGCTGGACAGCAATTCATCCGATACGGCGCAGGCGCACGAGGAAGCGCCGCAAGTGCAAGACGACATGCATCTGACCGAGCCGGCATCAGGCCCGGTGCCCGCCGCCGCTGATCAGCTTGGCGGCGACACGACAGGCGGTGGCGACGCACCCCCACCGTCAGGCGGCGGGCCGCTGCCGCCATTGCCCGACGGCGACTACCTGCCCCTGGCGCTCTATGCGGAGCGCGCCTACCTCGACTACGCGGTCTCGGTGGTCAAGGGCCGTGCCCTGCCGGACGTGGCCGATGGCCAGAAGCCGGTGCAGCGGCGCATCATTTTCGCCATGCACGAAATGGGCCTGGCGGCCAATGCCAAGCCGGTCAAGAGCGCGCGCGTGGTGGGTGATGTGCTGGGCAAGTACCACCCGCACGGCGACCAGTCGGCCTACGATGCGCTGGTGCGCCTGGCCCAGGGTTTTTCCATGCGCTACCCGCTGATCGACGGCCAGGGCAACTTCGGAAGCCGCGACGGCGATGGTGCGGCCGCGATGCGCTACACCGAGGCGCGGCTGACGCCGATTGCCAGGTTGTTGTTGGACGAGATCGGCATGGGCACAGTCGATTTCGTGCCCAACTACGACGGCTCGTTCGAAGAGCCCAAACGCATGCCGGCGCGCCTGCCGATGCTTCTGCTCAATGGCGCTTCGGGGATCGCGGTCGGCATGGCCACCGAGATTCCCTCGCACAACTTGCGCGAGGTGGCCAAGGCCGCGGTGGCGCTGATCCGGAAGCCGAAGATCAGCAACGAGGAACTGCTTGAACACGTGGCCGGCCCGGACTTTCCCGGCGGCGGGCAGATCATTTCCTCGCGCGCGGAGATCGCTGAAGCTTATGCGGTCGGGCGTGGTTCGCTCAAGGTGCGCGCGCGCTGGTCGGTCGAAGAGCTGGCGCGCGGGCAATGGCAATTGGTGGTCAGCGAGCTGCCGCCCGGCACTTCGTCGCAAAAGGTGCTGGAGGAGATCGAGGAGCTCACCAACCCCAAGATTCGCACCGGCAAGAAGGCCTTGAGCCTGGAACAGCAAAACCTGAAGGCGCTGGTGTTGTCACTGCTCGACGCGGTGCGCGACGAATCCGGCAAGGACGCCGCGGTGCGCCTGGTGTTCGAGCCCAAGACCTCCAAGATCGACCAGACCGAGTTCATGACCGCGCTCCTGGCGCACACCAGCATGGAATCCTCGGTGTCGCTCAACATGGTGACCATCGGCTTGGATGGCAGGCCGCGGCAGAAATCCCTGAAAGAGGTGTTGGCCGAGTGGAGCGAATTCCGCTTCGCCACCGTGACGCGCCGCACGCAGCATCGCCTGGGCAAGGTCGACGATCGCATCCACATCCTCGAAGGGCGGATGATCGTCTATCTGAACATCGACCGCGTGATCCGCGTGATCCGCGAGTCGGATGAGCCCAAGCCGGCGCTGATCGATGCCTTCAAGCTCACCGCGGTTCAGGCCGAAGACATCCTGGAGATCCGCCTGCGACAGCTGGCACGTCTCGAAGGCATCAAGATCGAGCAGGAGTTGAAGAGTCTCAAGGTCGAGAAGAAGGATCTGGAGCACTTGCTGGCCGACGAAGCGGCGATGAAAAAGCTGGTCATCAAGGAAATCGAGGCCGACGCCAAGCAATTCGGCGACGAGCGCCGTACCCTGATCGAGGAAGCCGGACGCTCGGTGGTGACCCAGACCGTGCTCGACGAACCGGTCACGGTGATCTTTTCCGAGAAGGGCTGGGTTCGCGCACGCTCCGGCCACGGCCACGACGCCGCGTTGTTCAATTTCAAGGAAGGCGACGCCCTGTACGGAGCCTTCGAATGCCGCACGGTCGACCAGGCCGTGTTCCTGGGTTCCAACGGCCGCGCCTATTCGGTGCCGGTGGCGCAGTTGCCGGGTGCACGTGGTGACGGCGTGCCGCTCACCTCCCTCATCGACCTCGAGACCGGCACGCGGGTGGTGCACATGCTGGCCGGAGCGGCCGAGCAACGGGTGCTGGTGGCCGGCAGCAACGGTTATGGTTTCCAGTGCAAGGTGGGCGACATGCTGTCGCGCGTCAAGGGTGGCAAGGCTTTCCAGAAGCTTGACGAGAAGAGCGAACCGCTGCGCCCGACCCTGGTCTTGGAGGGGCAAACCAGGCTGGCGGTGATGGGCAGCATGCAGCGCCTCTTGGTGTTCGGCATCGACGAGGTCAATACGCTCAGCAGCGGGCGCGGCGTGATCCTGATGGAGCTTGAATTGCGCGAGACCCTGCTGGCGGTGGCCGCGGTGGGCACCGGCGGCATCGTGGTCGAAGGTGCCGGGCGCGGCGGCCGCGAATTCAATGTGCCGCTGAGCTTGCGCTCGCTCAAGACCTATGAGGGCAAGCGGGCGCGCAAGGGCAAGTTGCTGGTGGAGAAGATCAAGGCGGCCGGGTTGCGCGGGGTGAGCGTTGTGTAGCTTTGCCGTGCGGCCTGATGTCCGGAACGCTGTTGTGCCTGCAGCCCTGCTGAGTTGCTGCGGTGGACACGCGATTCAATTTCAGTCCGCAGGAACGGGTACGCGCCACGGTGCCCCCGCACTACCCTGACTATACGTTCCCGGACTTGGGACAAGACCGGTTTGATTTGCTCTTGGCTCCACCTGCCCGGAGTTCAGGGCCTCCTCAAACCCGGGGCGATTCAAGTTTTGGTCAGGCTCGTCAAACCGATGCGTCCCGGAAGGCGCGGAGAACCGCATTGATGCGGGTTTGATAGCCAGGCCCCTGCGCCTTGAACCACTCCAGTACATCGTTGTCGACTCGCAGAGAGATTGACGCTTTCGGGGCAAGCGGTTGCAGCCCACGCCGCACGATACCGCGGACGATGTGCTTGCCAACTGCCTCGGGGTGCTCAGACGTGGCTTTGCCCGGTGTTTTGGACTTGAGGACGGCCCAGTCAGTTTTGGATTGCACCGAAATAGGTTTGCGCTTCACGATTTGTGGCTTTGCGGAAAGAGATGACGCGGACTTCATGATCGTTCTCCGTATGGACTACTGAGACTGGAATGCCGGCAAGCAGCCCGAGCGTGATGAAGCGCTGCTAGTCGTATGAGAGCCGGTCGTCTTCGAACGTGTATGTCAACCCTTCGAACACGCTCGGTACGTCAACGAAATCGAGCCCGTGCTTCTTGAGATTGATGGAACGCTTTCGTTCCGACCAGGTGAACTGCATGAAGAAAGTGTATATACACTACGTATCGGCGTCAACAACGCTGTCAATAGCAAATGTGCTGTCCGGCGTGGCAGCAAGTAGTCTTTCCGGTTCTGAGATGGGGCATGAAAACTCTCCTGAGGCGGACGGTTTTGCCACGGTAGATGCGGAAAATGAGATTGGAAGAGGCATACGAGGGATGGCAGGAGGCGACCCTGACGCAGCTGGAGGCGCGGCAACTTGGTCAAGCATTCATGATCCGCTGACGATCGCGGAAGCGTTCCACACACGAGGCAGTTGCCGACAGTCTGATGTATGTGGAACCGATGCTGGCTCAACCTGCTCCAGAAAAAATCAAAGCGGCCGGCTTGCTGCGGGTAGGCGCTGAATTGCGCTGCTTTGCGGCCACATGTTTGGAGCGCTGCTGTACGCTGCGAGCACCACGGCGCGCTCGCTTTCGCTACACTTGAATTCAAGGACACTTGCGTGTTGCTGCACGAGTAACGGGATAAGCGAGGGGCGATGATGCGTCGGTGGCGCGGGTTGTACGGCCAAATGGAGCCGTCCGGGACTATCCGCGACGCTGCCCCGCGATGACCTCAGGACTCCATTGCGCTGCTTGCGGTGCTGCCGTATCGCCTGGTCAGAAATTCTGCGGCGAATGCGGGACCAAACTGTTGCCGGAAGCGTTGCCTGGCGCCGGCCCGGAGTTTGGCGGCGGCGTCGGTGGCGAACGCAAGCAGGTCACCATCCTTTTTTGCGATATCGTCGGCTCCACACCGCTGGCTGCCAGGCTCGGTGCTGACCGCATGCATCGTGTATTGAATGAGTTCATGCCGGTGGCCGAAGCCTTTGTGCGGCAGTACGACGGCGACATGAACCAGTTTCTCGGCGATGGATTCATGGCGCTTTTCGGTGCGCCCATCATGCATGAGGATCATGCGCGGCGTGCCGCCCTCGCCGCGCTGGCGATTCGCGATGCGGTGGCGGGGCAAGTCTGGTCGACCATGCCTGCGGGCCTGCAACTGCGGATTCGCATTGGCCTCAATAGCGGCCCGGTCGTGTTTGGCCGGGTGGGTGAAAAGCAGGGGGCCAGCGTGACGGCCATCGGCGACACGGCGAACGTGGCGGCCCGCCTTCAAACCGAGGCCCAACCGGGTCAGGTGGTTTGCAGCGCGTCGGTGGCCAAGGGGATTTCCGCCTTTGTGAAAAGCCGCACCCTGGGGGCGCGCAAAATCAAGGGCAAGGTCGAACCGATCGAGGTGTTTGAGCTGCTCGCATCCAGGCCGACGCAGGCGCTGCAAGCACCGACCGGGCTCGATGCCGGGGTCCACATGGTCGGGCGCGGTGGCGAGTGGGCTACCCTGAAAATTGCTGTGGAACGGCTTTGCGGTGGGTCTGGTGGCATCGTTACCATCGCCGGCGAGGCAGGGCTTGGCAAGTCCCGGCTGCTGGCCGAGATGCAGGCGCTGGCCTTGGGCAGCGGGGCACGCTGGGTGCAGGGCACCTGCGTCTCGTATGGAAAGTCCAATAGCTACCTGCCGTTTCGCGCCCTCATGCGTGATGCATTGGGCATCGCCGATGATGAAGGCGAAGCGAGTGCCTTGCAGAAAGTGGCACGCGCGATCGGCGATTTGTTCGGTGCCGCGGCGGCAGAGATCACGCCGTTTGTTTCGCTGCTGCTCGGGCTTCACCCGCAGGGGGCGGGCGCGCAGCGCCTGCAGGCGCTCGAAGGCCAGGCGACCGGGCACCAGATATTCTTGACCAGCCTGCGAGTGGTGGAGCGATTGGCGCAGGCGCGCCCGCTGGCGTTTGTGCTGGACGATTGGCAGTGGACCGACAACTCCTCGGCGGCCCTGCTACAGCACTTGCTGCCGCTGGCCTTGAGACTGCCGATACTTTTCGTGGTTGCCTACCGGCCGACGGGCGACGGTGGCAGCGGCGCAGGTCTGGTGAGTACGCTGCGAACGGACGAGCAACTGACGGCCTTGCATAGTGGGATCGCGTTGGCGCCGCTTGACCAGGCCGCGGCGCGGCAGCGCCTGACGCAGTTGCTGCCGCCCGGTCCCTTGCCGGCCCTGCTCGAAGCCTATGTGTTGCGACGCGCGGGTGGCAACCCTTTTTATCTGGGAGAACTGGTCCGCACCCTGCTGGCTACCGCGATGATCGAACGTGATCACTTCAACGGCGCTTGGCACACCACCGGGCGGCTTGACGCGAACATCTTGCCTGACCGCATTGAAGGGGTGATCCTGGCGCGCGTCGACCGGCTTGATGCCCGTGTCAAGCAACTACTCAAACTGGCTGCCGTCATCGGGCGCAGCTTCAGTTTGCGCTTGCTTGCGGCGGTTACGCAGGCGCATCCCGACCTGGCCGGCGATCTCGCAACGCTCGAGACGGCGGAACTGCTGGTCGTGGCTCCAAACGCGCGGGAGACAGGCTTCACTTTTTGCCATCCGCTGATCCAGCAGGCTGTGTATGACAGCCTGCTTGAAGAGCAGCGCTGCCAACTGCATGGCGAAGTCGGGCTCGCGCTCCTGCGTTTGTTCGCCGACCGTACGCAGGAAATCTATCCCTTGCTTGCGCATCATTTCGCCTGCGCCCAGGATTGGGACCGGGCCCACGAATACCTGTTTCTTGCCGGCGGCGAAGCGGGGCGGATCGCAGCCGACACCGAAGCGCTGGAACTCTATGAAAGTGCGCTGCGGGCGGCGACGGCTTCGGCGCGATCTGTGGACCGCGTCCGACGTGCGCAGCTTGCCACACGCATGGCCGAAGCCTTGTATCGCCTGGGTCGCAATGACGCGGCGCTCAAGCACGCGTTTGAAGCCTTGGGCGGGCTCGGGTTCTCTTATCCGGTCACGCCGCGGGCTACTTATGTCGCGATTGCCCGCACCTTGCTTGGGCGCTCGGTGCGCCGGGTGCTGCGTCCGTTCCACCCTGCCGGGCTGGGTGGCGCACGACCGGCGGACCCGGCCTACCTCACAGCGTCGCAGTTGTTCGAGGTGATCGGCTCGATCGACTATTTTTTGCACCCTGCGCGTTTTGCTCTGGACATTCTTACCATGCTCGACGAAGCCGAGCGACGGCCGCTGTCGCGCGGCATGGCGATCAGCACCGCTTCACTCGGCCTGATCTCCGATACGCTCGGGCTTTACCGGATCGGCGCAATGCTGCATCGGCGCGCATTGCGCGCCGCGCAGCGTTTGGATGACAGGTTGGCACTGGGCTATTGCCTGCACATGAAGGGCCTGCATCAATACAGCAATGGCGATTGGGCCGGCGCGCTCGAAACGCTGGATGCCGGATCGCGGGAACTTGACGCTGCAGGTCATTTGCGCTGGTGGGCGTCGTGTACGGGGGCCGCTTATTTCGTGCTGCGTTCCATGGGCGACTCGCGCTGGATGGCGTTGGCAGCCCGGCAACTGGAAGTAGGTACCGCGATTGGCGACGACCATGTGATTGCCTGGGGCATCAACGCCGCGGGAGTGGCGCACCTGTATCGCGGCGATCATGTCGCCGCCGTCGGCTGGTTCGAAAAAGCCAGTGCGGCATACGAGGTGATTCCGGACTACCGCTTTCTGGCCGGCGCCTGTGCCCGGCGTGCGCTTTGCCACGCCTTGGCCGGGGAGGTCGACGCTGCGAGCGGTTTGCTCGCACGTTGCGAATCCCTCATCAAGGAATACCGGATGATCGGCATGTCGGCATCGGCGCCGGTGTTGGTCTCCGCCGACGCCTATTTGTATCTGGCGGAGCATGTCGGCGATGCGTCGCGTCGGCAAGTCATGTTGCGCCAGGCGGCAGCAGCCTGTTCTCGGGCCGCCCGGCAAGGGCGTACGGTCCATGACGAAAGCGCAGCCGAGGCGTTGCGCCTGCAGGGCGTGCATGCCTGGCTCAGCGGAAACCGGGCGCGCGCGACGCGCCTGTGGCATGCCGCGATCAAGGCAGCGGAAATCATGGGTGCCAACTATGTGCTGGCGCGCACGCACCACGAAATCGCGCTTAGAAATGGAGACGCAACACATGCAGGCCGCGCGCGTGAACTGTTTGAAAAAGCCGGCGCCGCGCCTTTGGGCAAGGCGGGATCGATTGTGTGAACAGCCGCAACGGCGGCCTGGCGACCTGCGCTAAATCCCACCCGCCTGACACCGCGCAATCCACTTAGCCGTCAACTTCTCCTGCAGCGAATTCTGCGCCAGCCGGTCGTTCAGAATCCCGAAATCCACCCGGTCAAGCTCCTGGTCCTGGTTGAAGCAGGAAAACACATAGGTCGTCTCGCCGGTCACCGGGTCATGGTGCGGCTGCAGGCATTGCGCGCAGATCTCTTTCATCATGCACTGCATCGGCGAATTGATCGAGCCCAGCGCGATGTGCTGCACCTTCAGGTGTGGTTTGAGCACATGATGGCGTGCGCGGCCGACCGCGGCCATCATGCGGTCCGAGCCGATGGCGATGATGCGGTCGGCGTCTTCCAGGCGGATGCCGATCGCGCCCAGGCGCCCGGAGGCGTAGGCGTCCATCGCCTGCACGATATTGCCCACGAAAGTGCGATCCTGCGGGCGGGTCGGCGCGAAGCCTGGCTCCTCGTCGCAGCACCACACCACCAGGTCGGCGGCGCGCTCGATTTCCTCGACCTTGTAGCGGTCGATGGTCTTCTTGTAGCCGGCGAAATACAGCACCTTGGAGCCGACACTGCGGAACGCCTGGCCGATCGAGAACAGCACGGCGTTGCCCAGGCCGCCGCCAACCAGGGCCACGGTCTCGCCCGGCACGATGTGGGTGGGCGCGCCGGTCGGGCCCATCAGGATCACGGGCTCGCCTTGCTTGAGCGTGGCGCACAGGTTGGACGAGCCACCCATTTCCAGCGCGATGGTCGAGACCAGGCCGGCCGCGCGGTCGACCCAGGCGCCGGTCATCGCCAGGCCTTCCATTTGCAGGCGTGTGTCTTTGACAAGGGCTGCCTGTGACTCGAAGTTCTGCAGCCGGTAGAACTGGCCGGGTTCGAACTTGCGCGCAGCGGCCGGGGCCTTGATCACTACCTCGATGATGGTCGGCGTCAGGCGGATCACATCGTGAACCGTGGCACGCCAGTCGGCGTTGAGATGCGCGATGAAAGGGTTGGGATGCGTCAGACCATGCGCCGCGCCCGGGCTGGCGGCTGCGGGGGACTGCGCCGGGCGTTGCGCGAGCACGCGCGTGACCACCGGATACCCCTGCTTGGCGGAGCCCAGGGCCTTGACCACGTTGCCGAAATACGAAGGATGGACATCGCCGAAATACGAGACGAAGCGGCCGTCCGCGGTTTTCGAGAGCAGCACGTCGGCACGGCGCGGCTTGGAGATCGAGGCTTCGGGCTTGACCGGCTTGCCGTCCTCGTCGCAGGCGGCGAAATACTTGCCGTCAACCTTGAACTGCGCGCGTTCCGCATCACCGCCTTCGCGCGCGAGCACCGTGTTGGGCTGGGTGCCGGCGGCCACGAAAACGGTATGTGCCGGCAACCAGGTGTCGCCGTCGGCTTCGAACTTGCCTTCGGCGTTGATCCGGCTACGCGCGAACGCCATGCCCTTGACGGCGCCGTAGTTGTCGATGTCGGCACGCTTGGGCGTGAGGCATTCTGCGAAGCTGATGCCTTCCTGCAGGGCCAGTTCGACTTCCTCGTGGTTCAAGGTGTAGGAGGGGCTGTCGACCAGGCGCCTGCGGTAGGCCAGCGTCACCCCGCCCCAGCTCTTGAGCAATTCGATGATGCGTGGCGCGCGGCCCTGGTGCGCGGCGGTTTCACGCTCGGCGCGGATCGCGCGTGCATGCGCCAGAAACTCCTCGGCAACTTCGCGCTCTTCGTCGCGCCAGGCGGCACGTACCGCGCTGATGCCCTGTTCCTTGACCAGTATTTCGTGGCGCGTGAGGAATTTCTCCACCTGTACCTGGTAATAGGCCAGCGATTCGGTGGCGGTATCGATCGCGGTCAGGCCGCCACCGATCACCACCACCGGCAGGCGCAATTGCATGTTGGCAATGGAATCGGCCTTGGCGGCGCCGGTCAGTTGCAGCGCCATCAAAAAGTCGGATGCGGTGCGCACGCCACGGGCAAAGCCATTCGGAATATCGAGCAGTGTCGGGCGACCGGCACCGATGGCCAGCGCCACATGGTCGAAACCCAGCGCCCAGGCATCATCAAGCGTGACGGTGCCGCCGAAGCGTACGCCGCCGAACAGCGCGAACTCGGCACGCCGTTCCAGCAGCAGGCGTATCACCTTGAGAAAGCTCTTGTCCCAGCGCACCGTGATGCCGTATTCGGCCACGCCGCCGAAGCCGGCCATGGTGCGTTCGTCGAGCTCTTCCTTGATCTCGGAGAAATCGCGGATGGGCAGGAAAGCGGCGCGCGATCCGTCCAGGCGCACGCCGGAAAGCGATTCGGCCAGCGGCTCGATTTTCAGGCCGTCGATGCCGACCACGGTGTGGCCGTCGTTCAACAGATTATGTGACAAGCCGAATCCGGCCGGTCCCATGCCGGCCACCAGCACCTTGTAGCCGGTCGGTGCCGCGGGTAGCGGGCGCCTGAGATTGAGCGGGTTCCAGCGCGTCAGGAGCGAATAGATCTCGAAGCCCCAAGGCAGTTCCAGCACATCTTTCAGGGTGCGCGTCTCGGCTTGCGGAATGTTGACCGGTTCCTGCTTCTGGTAAATGCACGACTTCATGCAGTCGTTGCAGATGCGGTGCCCGGTGGCGGCGGCCAGCGGGTTGTCCACTGTGATGATGGCGAGCGCGCCAATCGCGTTGCCGGCCACCTTGGCCATGTGGAACTCGCTGATCTTTTCCTCCAGCGGGCAGCCGGCCTGGCGCACGCCGAAAACAGTGCGCTTGAAAGCCACACTGCCGTCGGCTGCCGGCTTTTCCTTGAGCCCGGTGGAGCATGAATCCTTGCCCTGCTTGTGGCACCAGATGCAGTAATTGGCCTGGTCCAACGCGCCGGTCAAGTCGGTGCCGGCATCGGTCAGCTTGAAGCCCTGGCGGCGGCGGATGTGTTCCGGCTTGATGGTGAAGGTTGTGGTGCCGTCCTGCTCGCGGCGGTCGATCACATGGTCGATCACGGTCAGCGGGTCGATCTTGCGCGGCGCCTTGAACAGCACGCCTTGCGCATGGTGGTGCGCACCGGCTTCACTCAAGAGGGCCCAGGCGGCGTACTTGAGTGCCAGATCCAGGCTGCAGGCGTTGCTGCCTTCGTCGGCCTGCCAGCGCTTCACGTGGCGCGCGAACGCCAGCTCGAAGGCGGCGACGTCGCTCATGGCAGCGCCGATCAAGCCGCCCAGTTCGGCGCCGAGGGCTGCGCCATCAAAGTTTTCAGCCGCCGCCGCATCATGGGCCTTGGCCGCCTTGCGCTGCACGAACTGACGCTTGACCTCGAAAACCGGCGCCAGTTCATGGTGGCGTTCGGCCAGGGCGCTCACCTCGGCCGAAATGCCGAAGAGGGTGCCCAGAAAATCATCCATGTACGGGCTCAAGCCCAGCAACAACTCCGACTCGGCCTTGGCATCGAGGCCGTGAGGATTCTTGCGCGCTTCGTCCAACTTGACCCACAAGCCCATGTCGGATTCCGCCACGTGGGCAAGAAACGCCTGGTCCACGCGGGTCAGGCCGGGCAGGTGGTAAAGATCGGGGAATTGCAGGTCAAAGGCCAGGTTGAGCATCAGGGGGTGTCCGTAAAAAACAAAAAAGGCCGCGCGTGCGGCCCTTTCGTGGCGGCAGGGCGCTAAGTCTTAGCCCCGGTCGAGCAGCGGCAGCTTGTCGGTCTTGTCTTTCCAGTCGTCGGCGTCAGCCAGCGGCCCTTTGGTCTTGGTGATCGACTTCCAGGCTTTCGCCAGCTCGACGTTCAAGTCATAGAAGTGCTTCTGGCCATCCGGCACGTCTTCTTCAGCGTAGATGGCGTTGACCGGGCATTCCGGAATGCACACCGCGCAATCGATGCATTCGTCGGGGTCGATCACCAGCATGTTCGGCCCTTCGCGGAAGCAATCCACCGGGCAGACGTCGACGCAATCGGTGTATTTGCACTTGATGCAGGGTTCGGTGACGATGTGGGTCATGAAACGGGTGTCCTTGGCACTGGCCGACGCGATAAGCATAGCTGGCGCGGCGATGGAGTCAAGCCGCCGCTGCTTATGGGCGGACTAAACGGATTGATTGGGTGGTTGGTTCGGTCGTAGAGAAGCTACAGCGCAAATTTTAGCTGATTCGCGATTGTGGCGCACATCAGGAGCAGGCACGCCCGCCCCGTGCGTGCCCTTGGCTTTGCGATGCCCACAGGCAAAGATTCGCTGCAATGGTGCGGCGAGTGCGATCCCGGTTTTGCCATTGAACGCGTTCAAGCAAGGCGCTATTTTTTCTGCAGACCCGCGATCTCGCTGCGCAGCGCCTCGAGGATGAGCTTGCCATCCGCGCCCTTGCTCCTGACCTTTTCAACCCACGCCTGTTCGAGGCCGGTCGTACGTGCCTTGATGTCGGCCACCAGTTGCGGGCTGGCGTTCACCACCTGGATATTGTTTTCCGCCACCGCTTTCTGGCCACGACCATCGGCGGCATCCCATGCGCGGCCGAAGCGACGCGCCAGTGCTTCCCCTGAGATTTTGGCTATCGCGTCGCGGTCCGCCTGGGAAATCCGCGCCCATTTCGCCGGGTTGGCGATCAGCGCGAAACTGACGTTGTAGAGCCCGCCCGGAACGTAGGTGACGTGTTTGATCACGCGCATCAGGTTGAGTCCGACCGGGCTTTCCTTGGGCAGCATGGTGCCATCGACGACACCCGAGGAAATCAGCTCATAGCTCTCCGAGGCTGGCTTTAGCACCGCCGTGGCACCGACGGCCCGGGTCACGTCGCTGACAACCCCGCTGGCGATCCGCAACTTGAGCCCTTCGAAATCCTTGAGTACTGCAACCGGCCGGCGCGAGTTGTAGACCTGGCCCGGGCCGTGGGTAAAGACGCCGAGCGTGAGGACGCCCTTGTGCTCGTCGAACTTGGACAACATGCGTTCGTAAATCCGCTGGTAGGCGACCGACATCACCTCGGCCGAGTCGGCCATGAACGGAAGTTCGACCGCTTCGGCCAGTGGAAAACGCCCCGGTGTGTAGCCTTGCACCATGAACGAGATGTCGGCCACGCCATCACGGATCGCGTCGAAGGTGCCAGGCGGACTGGCGACCGGTTTGGCCAGCATGCGACAACTCACCCGACTTTGCGTAACGGCCTCGATCTCCTTGCAATACGGGACAGTCATCTCGGCGACCAGGGGATGGCTGGCCGGTACCCAGGAACTCAAATCCAGAACGGTCTGGGATATCGCGGGCGCGGCGGCCAGCATTGAAGCCCCGGCAGTGGCGATCAAGGCGCGAACGGTCATTTTCATGGCGAACTTCCTCCTGTGTTGGCAGCGCGCTTGCGGCGTTGCTTTGTGTTGACCAGGCTCAGGTCGGGCTTGGCAGTTTTGGATCGATCGGCAAAGAGCCCGGATGAAATCAATCGAGTGAAGGTGGCGGCAACGGCGTCCAGGCCCTGGTCGGCGGCGGCACCGGACCAGCGGGAAACGGCGTTGCACATGCCCAGGATGGCCAGTACCGTGAGCTTGCGGTCGATTTCCCTGGCAATAACGCCGCGCGTCTGCCCTTCGACCAGGAGCGCATGCCACAAATCCTCGTAGTTGCGCGCCAGCGTGTCCAGCGGCCGCCGTACCGCCGCAGGCAACTCGCGGCGCTGAAACAGGAAGGCATGCACGTAGAACCGGTTCTCGAGCAGGGGTTCGAGGTGCGCACGCACAGCCTGGCGAACCTTGTCCTCGACTGGAAGCGCGGCTGCCTGAATAGCCGCGAGACGTTCCACGAATTGCGTGATGCCGTAGTAGCAGATGGCCTCGAGGATGCTTGCCTTGGACGGAAAGTAGTAATAGAGCGCCGCGGGTTGCACCCCGCAGCGATCGGCGATTTCGCGCATTCCGGCGCCGTGATAGCCACGTTCGGCGAACACATCGGCTGCGGCGCGCAAAAACTCGTTGCGCCGCTGCTCCTGGATGACGGTGGGCTTTGCAGCCGGCCTGGAAGTGGCGGTTTGGGGTTTCAAGAATGACTGAACGATTGTTAGAACAAGCCTGAGTATATGGTTCGCGTTTGTGCATGTCAATCAGGTGTGGTACTCGTTACGGCGGAGAACGTTTGTACCCTGTTGGATGCTTGACGCTACTGAACGAACGTTATATTCTCGCTGCACTTTGGTGTCTGGCAGGCGCGCGCGGGGATGCGGGTGACAGGCTATTGTTGAAAGGTTTGCCATGGGTGCGCTTGAGGAAATGGGGCGGTTGACGCAGGAGCGACAACCGAGGAGCGAGGGGCCCTATCGCTTGAAGGGCGACCTGCATCACGCCAAGGACGAAGCCTGCGGCTTCGAAGTGCTCGATACATTCGAACGCTTCAATCAGTCCAACGACATCTACACGCGCGGCCAGTGGGATTCGCGCATCCGCTCGGAAAAAGTGCTCAACTGGTTCAAGGGCATGTTCAAGACCGGGCTGGGGGCGCGCAATGCCGACGGTTACTCGGTGCGCGACTTCGCCTTGCGCAATGCCGGCTGGATGGGCGCCAACCTGACCATCCAGCGCAGCCTGCACCAGGGCCGGGTCGACGGCTTTCTTGACTATATCCAGCCCTATTCCGAACCGAACGCCGAGCAGGTGCCGGTCGAATCGCCGGCCGCGATGGCCGAAGAGATCAAGCGTGTCAGTCGCCTGTTCGGGGCCGACGGCGTGGGCATCACCCATTCCGACCCGCGCTGGCACTACACCCATAGCTTTGCGACCAAGGCCTTGGCCGAGAAACCCTACTCGATCCCCGAAGGTCTGCCCAACGTGATCGTGATCGTAACCGCGATGCACTACGACGCGGTCAAATGCTACCCATCGGCCACCGCCGGCATCGCGGTCGGGCATGGTTACTCGCGCGACTGCGAGCTGGTGCAGAGTATCGCCACCTACATTCTCAACCTGGGTTATCGCGCGGTTGCGAGTGTGAATGATTCGTCGCTGGCGATTCCCTATGCGATCCAGGCCGGGCTGGGGGAGTATGGCCGCAACGGGCTCCTGATCACCAAGGACTTCGGTCCGCGCGTGCGTATCGGCCGGATTCATACCGACATGCCTCTCAGCCATGACCTGCCGATCAAGTTCGGCGTGCGCGAGTTCTGCGAGTCGACCTGCCGTCGTTGTGCCGATGCCTGCCCGCCCAAGGCCATTCCGCACGGCCCGCCCACCGAGGTGATTCCCAACCAGTCGTCGATCATCGGCATTCGCAAATGGCAGATCGATGCGGAAAAGTGCTTCAAGTTCTGGGTCAATCAGGCGACCGAGTGCGGCATCTGCATGCGCGTTTGCCCGTACAACAAGGATATTTCGCGCTGGTGGTCGCGCTGGTATTACCGTGCCTGGCAACGGCTGGCGGCTTCGCCCTTCAAGAAGCTGGCACTGTGGCTTGACGTCAAGCTCAAGTTCGGCGAACGCATGAAGCCCGCCCAATTCTGGCAGCAGTTTCGCTCCAAATGAATCTGGTGCGGGCGCTCACCTCGACGCTGCGCCACCACGGTCAGCGGCCTGCCATGCTTGACACCGCCCGGGCCTACACGTGGTCGGAGTTCGGTGTGCGGGTGTCGCGTGCCGCCGGCATGCTCGAGCGTGTGGGCGCATTGCCTGGTGAACGCTTCGGCATTCTGGCGCGCAACGGCTTTCGTTACGAGGAGCTCAAGTGGGCCGGCTTCTGGCTGGGCGCGATCCCCGTACCGCTCAACTTTCGCTTGGCGCCCATCGAGCTTGCGCAGATTCTCGACGACGCGCAGTGCACCTGCGTGATGCTGGAAAGCGTGTTCGCGCCGCTGCTCGAACATCCTGCGCTTGCCGCCTGGCGTTCCCGCATCACTGTCTTTGGCGAAAGTGCGGGCGATAACGCGGCCACTTACGAATCCATGTTGGCCGCGGCGACACCGATCGCCGCAAGCGACCCCGATGCGGATGCGGATGCACTGCTGCTTTACACCGGTGGTACCACCGGGCGCAGCAAAGGTGTGCGCCTGTCGCACACCAATATTCTTTCCAACAACCTCGCTTTCGGGCTGGCCGTGGGCGCGCGGCCCGAACACGTTTACCTGCATGCCGCGCCGATGTTCCACTCGGCCGACCTGCTGGCAATGGGCTGGTTCCTGCAGGGGGCGGCGCAGTGCTTTTTGCCGATGTTCTCGCCGCAAGCCTTTCTTGAAACCATCGCACGCCATCGTGTCGGGGCGGTGGTGACGGTTCCGACCATGCTGATCGGAACCGTTTCCAGCGCGGAATTCGCGGCGGCCGATGTTTCCTCCCTGCGGGTTCTGATCTACGGCGCCGCGCCGATGTCGCTGGAATGGATCGAGCGTGTCGCAGGTGCTTTTCCGGCCGTCGAGCTGTTCAATTGCTACGGCATGACCGAGACGGCGCCGGACCTCACCATTTTCAATGCGCGCGAGTTTCGCGCCGCCATCGAGCACATGACGCTTACCGGCGAGCGCAGCGGCCCCTTGCTGTCGGTCGGCAAGCCCAATGCCTTCAATGAGTTGCGGGTGGTGGCGCCGGACGGGCGCGAGGTGGCGCCGGGCGAGGCGGGTGAACTGATCGCACGCGGCCCGAACATCATGAAGGGCTATCACGATCGCCCGGAAGAAACGCGTGCGGCCTTGCGCGACGGCTGGCTGCACACCGGCGACGTTGCACGCATCGATGCCGCCGGGTACGTGTACCTGCTGGATCGTCTCAAGGATATGGTGATCACCGGTGGCGAGAATGTATATTCCTCCGAGGTGGAAGCGGTGCTGCATCGCCATCCCGCCATCGCGGAGGCGGTGATCGTCGGCTTTCCGGATGAACGTCTGGGCGAAAAGGTCGGCGCGGTGATCGTGCTCAAATCTGGAATGCAAGCGGACATGGAAGACATCGCCGCACATTGCCGTGCATTCCTTGGAGGGTTCAAGGTGCCGCGTCGTTTCGAGTTTGTCGAGCAGTTGCCCAAGAGCGCTCTGGGCAAGGTGCTCAAGAGTGAAATCAGGCAGTCGCGCCTGCAGGAGAAGCCCCATGTCCAACCTGGCTGAGCTGGTGCATGCGGCGCTGGCCCCCGATGCGGAAGGCGCCATCGCGATGTCCCGTGCTGACGATATCCGCAAACTCGCGCTTGCATCCGGGGTGGATGTAGTGGGTATCGCGCCGGTCGAGCGCTGGGACGAGTTCGTGCCGCCAGGCTCACGGCCCTACGACATCCTGCCGGGTGCGAAGTCGGTGGTGGTGGTCGGGGTGCGAGGGCCCTCCGCCGGAGCATGGCAGTCGCCCGACCATCGCTTGATCGAGATGAACGGCTACGATTTCGCCAATGACCGGGTGATCCACCTGGTGGCCGACCATATCGAGCAGGAGTACGGCTACCAGGCGATCCAGGCGCCGGGCCTGCCGGTGGGCGGCCATCAGCCGGCGTTTTCGATGATGCTGGCCGCGGTACTCGCGGGCCTGGGCACGCGTTCGTTCGCCGCCAACATCATCCTCAATCCGAAGTACGGCCTCTTGTACTACTCCGCTTGCCTCACCACACTGGAGTTGCCGGTCGACCCGATGCTGGAGCAGGACGTGTGCCCGGCGCCGATGTGCGTGCAGGTCTACAAGGCCGGCGGCCGCACACCTTGCCAGGCGGCCTGCCCGTCGGACGACGGCGGCTGCCTGCACGGCACCATCGGCCCGGACAATCGCATCGAGTCCACCTACTACGATCGCGAGCGCTGCGTCTCAAGGGCGATGAATTTCGGCATCAACAGTTTCCAGAAGGCACTGGAGCAGATCGCCAATGAGGATGATGATGAGCGCCGTCGCATGATGATTCACTCTGATTTCTTTACCCGCTCAACCTCGGCCATCGCCTTCTACAAGGAAAGTGTGGCGCAGTGCTTCGAGTGCATGCGCGTATGCCCGATCGGCCGGGCCGAAAGGAAGCTCAAATGAGCGCAGCCGATCTGGACCTGATGGAAGCCCACAAGCGCGAGCTGGGCGAGTTGGCGAAGAAGGCCGGCGCGCTCGTATCCGGCGTGGCGGATGCCAACGCGTTCACCGCCGCCATGGAGGGGCAGCGCCCGACCGAACTGCTGCCGGGATGCAAGACCGTGTTCGTGTTGGGCGGCGCACAGCCGCGCGCGGGCGACTGGGCGAGCCCCAGCTATCGCCACATGGAGACCTCCCTCTCCAAGACCGGCCGCAACCTTGCTTTCGAAGAAGCAGATCGCGTGTCCGGCCGCGAAGCCCGGCGGCTGCTCGGCCGCGCGTGGAGCGAAGAAGAACAGACATTGATCTCGTCTTTTCGCC